>NZ_CAJXKH010000002.1 GCF_913055755.1 uncultured Microbulbifer sp. | reverse complement strand
CGTGGGTAACCGGTGACTCCCAGCCGATCGTTGCGCACCGAGTCGGGCACCACCAGAAAGATGGTTTCCGGCGCATCCGCTACCGGAATCGGGGTCACGGTGTAAGGTTGGTATTGCGGGCGTTGAAACTGATCGTTTCGGCCCAGCATGCGCGTCCCATAGAAGCTGAACACGTTGATGGAATTGTGTAGCGAGCTGCGGGTGGGGCCGGGCATAAATGCCAGCATATCCATCTCCAGTGCCCGGTGCGGCTTGCTGCCTAGAATCAGGATTACCAGCAGTAGCGGGGCCCAGGAGTAACTGCTGCGCTGGTGGGAATTGGCAGCACTGGGCAGCCAGCGGTTGAACAGCAGGAACAGCGCGCCGTAGGGTAGCCCCCATGCCAGCAGTACGGGCCAGTGCATGCTGGCAGCCGCACCCGCCGCGGTGCCAATTTCTTCGCGCTCGGATAGCAGTTTGCTGATGTCGTATGCGGTCAGCGGTTCACCGATAAACGAGATATGGCACAACTGCAGCAGCTGCATAAAAGCGAACATCCCCAGTACCAGGTTGGCGAACCAGCGGCGGCCGGCGAACCAGAGGCAGAGGTTCAGTATCCAGATAACAAACACATAAGAGGGTTCGAGCTCGGCCTGGTTGTTACTGGTATACAGCTGCTGCAGGAAATCGTCACTCAACATCAGCGTCGAGGTCAGGAGTGAAAGCAGCAGGCCGCTGCGCCCGCGGCTGGGCGCTGAGACGCAGGCATTCTCGATGGCCTGACCGGCTGCGGTAGTGGGGCAGTCACCAGTGCCAATGCGCCGGGTAAAAGGGTTTACCTTGCTGGAAAAATAGCGCCAGACAAATGTGATCGGGCCAAGTGCACGCCCGGTAGTCACGGAAGCAGTCATGATTTTGTTGTTATCGTGTTTTGCTGCCTTTTTGCGCGCTCCCATATCGCAAGGCAGTCGTATTTACGGCGCTGGCTTCCTTTTCTGCCGGGTCGAATTGGACGACACTACCGTAAATCCCTGCGTGCATCAAAGCGGTCATACCAAAACTGTGCGTTCTTTCCCGGGATGCTGCTGACGCCCTCCGCAATCCTGTGGAAATTGTTTACCCGCCAGGCAAGTGATTGAGGATTCGCGCGAATTGACGCTGCATCGGGTATTCCCCCGCGGTCCAGCCTATACGCACAATTACCGCGTCGTAACTGGGGCAAATCATCAGTTTTTGTTCGTGATTGCCGAGCATGAAGTAGGTGTCTGCGGGCAGACCGGGGTAGCGCAGCCCCTCGCTGCCATTGCGGTTGAGCCAGAACTGGTATCCGTAGCCTGGCTCATTGGCGCTGCGGTTTGGCGCCTGAGCCCGTTGCACCCAGTCCTCGCGCAGCAGTCGGGTTGAAACACTCCTCCCGTTGTCGAGCATCAGCAGACCGAGGCGAGCCCAGTCCCGCCCGGAGGCGTAGGCATAGGAGCTGCCTACCAGTACCCCGCTGGCATCGGTTTCAAAAAGCGTATGTGCCATGTTCAGGGGTTGTAGCAGTTCCCGGTACAGGAATTCGATACAGCGCTGCGTGCCGCCGAGCTGCTGGTGCATCCAGCGCGCGAGCAGGTTGGTGGTGCCGGAGGAGTAGCAGAAAAAGCAGCCAGGTGAATGTTCGAGCGGGCTTTGCAGCGCGTATTCTGAAGTGCTGGCGGTGCCGAACAGCATCCGCGTGGCGTCATGCCCCGGGGCGTAGGTTTCGTCGAAGCGGAGCCCCGAGCACATCTGTAACAGTTGCTGCAATGTGATTTCACTGCGGGCGTCTCCCCGCCACTGGGGAAACAGGTTGTGGCACTGAAGGTTTGCGAGCCCCAGCGCTTCCATGCGTCCGATCATTATGGCGGTGAGACTTTTCGCCATAGACCAGCCCAGCAGCGGGGTAGATGGACCCACCGACGCCGCATAGGACTCCGCCACCAGCCGCCCGTGGTGGATCACCACCAGCGCACGGGTATCCAGGCCCGCGCGATTGTCTTCCTCAACTAATCGCTCCGCTAGCGATTGCAGGGGTGGGCGGATATGCGGGGTGTGCTCGCCGGCGGGCCACGGCGAGTCGTCACTGGTGACGGCGGCAACCCGCAAGCGATTCAGTTGAATGTCCGGCCAGTGATCGAGGCTGCAGCCTAGGCCCGGGCGGAAGGTGGCGCTGCGCCGAAAACTGCCCCCCAGGCTGGCGATGACTTTTTTGTCGCGGTATTCAATCCGCACCAGATTGTAGGCGGCGGAGTAGCTGCGCAGGTCCCGCTGGATGTGTGCGGGAGTAAACCCGGAAACATGGCGGGCCGAACAGGCGAGCTTTGCCGCCATCGCGGTAAGCAGCTGTGGTGCCTCGCGCAGGTAGCGAAGGGAAAAGCCGAGCCTTTGCTGTGCATGCCGGCAAAACAAGACTTTGGCGAGCACCACAACCGCCGCAAAAATTGCGATCAGCCAGAAGGTCTCTGTCTCCATGGAAAAGTTCGCGTGAGATTATCATCCTGTTTTCAGGGTAGTCGCGGGCAACCCGTCGGGCGCGGATGTGTTTGAAGGACGCTCCCAGCCTAGCGCTTCCGGTGTTTGCTGATACAGGTCTCCAGCATTGCGGCCCACACGTGATTGACTTTTAGCGGATATTGAAACACCTGAAAGTCCACCTTCTTTCCGTCCTGAAAATGAAGTGAGATGCCGATTTGCTGGTCTTTGGCGAAACGCGCAAATACGTCTGCGGCCTGCTCACCCGTAAGCCAGAAGTAGTGGGCGTCATGGTATTTGCCGACATGGGGTGCTGCCGGGTATCCACCGATCTCCGCGCTTGCGATTCCCTGGTTGTCGGCAATATCGCGGTCTCCGCGGGGGTTGACCTGTAATCCGAATTCAATTTTGCCGATTTCGTCCGCGATGATGATTTGACCGTGGATGAATGTATTGACACTGAAGCGCAGGTACATGGTGTCGAACGCCGTATTTTTCAGGTAACCACCTGGCCAGCGTTCGGCATTGTAGTAATTGCTGAGTTCACAACCGACGCTGTGGGGATTCAGCCGCCATCCCTGCCAATCGACTACATTGTCTGGAGCAATTCGCGGGGATTGTGCGGCTGATACAACGGCGCTCAGAAGTAGGATTGGCGCTAATGCGCTTCGGATAAACTTTCGCGACACAGTGGTTCCCTAATTCAAGTCCACATGAAATTAAAATTTATCAAGGTATAGGTCATGTTTAAGTGGTGCGTCGTCGTTCTGCTCGCAGCAACTGGTGCATTCGCGATTGGTACGTATTACGGGTATGAGAAGGGAGTCGCTAACTACGTTGCTTACGACGCGCCCGGGCGTATTGCACTGTATGATGCGGCGATCAAGTCTGATGAGCCAAAAGTGGCGTTGAGGTCCATGGCGGTAGCACAAGCAAAGCTGATGGCGAGTCTTGAGAATAGTGGCGTCACCTTTCCTCCGCTTTTGCATCTCCCCGCCACCAAGGGAATGGACTACAGCTATCAAAAATACGCGCCCGTGGTGAAGCAGTATCTTGAATAGGTAGCTCGAAGGTATTGGGGCGGGATTACCCTGGCCTGTGTTGCTGAATGCACGTCTGGAACATAGCGCCGAAAACATGATTCACCTTGTTGGCTCGGGGGTATATACGAAATTGCCTGCGTTCCCCGTTCTTGAATATCAATGTGATGTTCAGGGGTTCATCCTGCGAAAATGTCTCAAAGATCTTGCTTGAAGCCTGCCCGTCAAATGAGAAGTCGTGCTTGTGATGGGTTTTCATGACCATCGGTATGGCTTCAAAGCCATTAACGACGGCTTTGCCGATTCTGTGAGGTGGCAGCACTTTGTGTTCCCGAGGGACTACCCGGAGGTGGAAGCGAGTCTTGTACAGGTCCTTTTCGGAAATCGAGGGGCTGGCAAATGTGGTAGCGGTGAAATAAACGTGAATTCTGTGAAACGCCGTGCCTTCGAGTTCCCCTTTGTGTTTGTCGCGGGTTAAAAAGCTATTGCTCAGCTCGCAGCCACTGCTGTGAGGGTTAAGTAGCCAGCCCGACCATTTTGGATACAGTTCGGAAGCGTACACATTTGAGCAGAAAAGTAGTGGGATTAAGACGCACAGCCTGGCAGGCATCGCATGCTTCCGTGAGTTGGATATGTTCGACTTCTAATTTTTGGGGCGGACAACGGCAAATCTAGCCGGATAACGGAAAAGCGCAACTGCAGCTCGTGCCGAAATTCTGAGGAGCGAGTGACTTAATTGAGCGAGAGAAGGGGGGATTGTGGTGCCCAGAGCCGGACTTGAAGAGCGCCAATCCAAGCCCCGTAGAAATCAACGGGTTGCGCTAAGGTACTGATTTCAAAGTTCGTTTTCATCCTCGATTATAATCCAGAGGTATGCCACTTGTGTACCAATTGTGTGTCTGCACCCCCAGTTGACTCTGATCTGTCGCCAACTGCATTGCGAAGTGGGCGGATGGGGCGGGTGATGTGGTCCCGGATATACTTTGAGCAGGTTTGAATATGAGGAGACAGGAGATGGTTAAATCACTCGTTACTGCTCTTATCGCGTCGCTGCCAGCTTTCGCGCTGGGTGTTTGGTTTGGCTACGAGAAGGGCGTCATGAATCAAGTAGCGTACGATGCACCGGCCCGTATTGCGCTTTACGATGCCGCAATCCGGTCCGATGACCCAAAAGAGGTGTTGAAGTCGATGGCGATATCGCAGGCAAAGCTGATGGAGAGCTTAGAGAACAACCGGATGACATTCGCGCCGCTCTTAGATCTTCCCGCCACGAAAGGGCTCGGCTACAGGTATGACAAATACTATCCGGTGGTCGAGAAGTACCTCCATTAAATTGGATGGGACATTTTTGCTCGCTGCCGCTCTGAGTAGATTCGATCCACTTGGAGATTTTTTGAAAGACTTCGTCGCGATGATTGTGGCCGTCACTGTCTGTCATGAAGTGGTCGTAATCAGGGAACTCCCAGTAAGTGAGTTCACAGCGACCTGCATCGTCATAATACCTCCTTGCTGCCCGTGCTGATTCAACCGGGCTGAATTGGTCCCTCTCACCCTGTACTACGAGCACCGGCACGTTGGTTTTCAGTAGATGCTTAACTTGGACATCATCGACTACATCAGCCCACCACCGATAGGAATTTCCACCCCACATCTTAGTGCTCTCAGGGTTTTCACGGGCCTGCTTAAATACTTCATTGGCTTGCTTTTTGGCTGGGGGAGGTATCACGGATAAAAGCGACTCAGCCAGAGATGCGCCTGGCCCAGAGGAAAAAACTACCGTCGCAATTGGTCTGAGGAGTGGCGTTAGGCGCGAGACAACTGCACCACCCTCGGAGCCGCCAAACAACACCAGTTCGCCACTCCACCAAGAAGAGCCCTTCAATTCTTTGATGACCCGTGATACATCTGCCACGCGCTGACCTACTGTGTGATGACTGAAAAAGTCCTTCGAGCAGTCAGTCATGGGGTCTTCTGGTCTGTCATCGTGAGATACGCCATATTTCTCAACCAGCAAAACAGAATAATCCGAGACAATAGACTTAGCCGACGCAATTGTTGGGTTTTGGGTGGTGGGTCCGCAGCCAGATCCTTGTGCGATAAGGAGAACACCCCGACGTTTGTCCGTATTAGGGTGCTCAATTGACCAGTAGATATTGCTGCCGTCCTCACGCTTAGTGACCCGTTTTTCCGGCTCTGCGTGCGCCTCAATTGTTGTAAAAGAGACAAATATGGCAATCAGTAAGACTGGAAGTAGCTTGATAAAAAATCTATCGCTGTAGTCCATTACGGGGCCTTTTCTTCAATTGACAGATGTTGGGGCGAGTGATTGGACTCTTAGTTTCGGTAAATGGTTCTTTAAGCTGCGTGTAGATCAACCCGTTGTTCTCGATTGTTTCCAAATGCGGGAAGTGCTGTGCAGTTGCCCGAATTATTTTTTGAGTCATACATCCATGAGCGTTTCCTACGGCGGGAGTTTTCCTGCTTTCCCCCTGCACACCCTGGTGCGCGACAGTGACTTCAATTACTTCAAGTATTTTTTCGCTACAAAAATTCGTGCCCACACTCGATAGACCGTGTCGCGCAAGTTCCCCCATCCCCCCCCGTGATTGCGAAGCTTTGCTTTCCTTGGTAGTTTCCAGTGGGTCGACTCATTGCCGGAGATGGGTTGTCCTGAAGGGGGGGGGCGGACAATCCCCGGTTAGTTCCAATATTGGCAGCGGCCTTTGCTGTATCCCTTCACGCCAGACGTGGTACATGCATCGGCGGCGGAAGAATACGTATTCCAGTGAACCGCATTACTCGGTTCTCGGCAGGGCCATGTGATGCAGAAAACCGTGCGTGGCGTCTAGCCACAGACTTCTCCGCTGAATTTGATCTGAGGCCGATCTTCACTTCACGTTTTGCTGGGCAGGGATGGATGGGTGAAGCAAGCCCTGAGACTATCCCGGCTGCTGCGCTCATACTGGCGATAGTCAGCACCACCGAAATTTTGTTCATTAGACACGTTCATCCTCGCTACATTATCGTTGTGGTCGCGTTATACGCTGGTTGATTGGTGTCGCTCGGATTTGCTTCGCCAAGCATTTCGGCAAGGTCTTATTGCCAGTTTTTGCCGGTTACAGGATAAGCACCACCAGAGTAAAAATCTTCGAGCCACTCATCGCGAAACCTCAGCGCCTGCTCGTAGGCGTTCTTCTTTATCAGCCTGTAATCCATGCCCAACCTTTGCCATTCGCGAACTTGGCGGGAAATCGCGTGCGCTGCTTTTAGTGCCGCGTTGTGAATTGCCGTATGAAGGGAGAAGCGCAGTAACTGCCGGGTTTCGGGTAGTCGCTGGTTGTAATAATAGTAGGGGCTGTCTGGCCGCTGGAGCAGGTGCATGACTGTGTAACAAATGTGTACCAGTTGTGTACCACTGACGCAAAAATGACGGACACGAGCAAACACAGCTCGCGCCGTAACTCATTGATTTCTTTGGGTATTACAAGGGGGGAGTATTGTGGTGCCCAGAGCCGGACTTGAACCGGCACGTCCCAAAGGACGGGAGATTTTAAGTCTCCTGTGTCTACCAATTCCACCATCCGGGCAGTGGGTCAGCAAACAGCTCAGTAGAAGAGGGCTGATGCTGTTACCAGTCGGGTTGATCGGAGACTGGTGAGGAAAATGGAGGCTAGGGTCGGAATCGAACCGGCGTACACGGAGTTGCAGTCCGCTGCATGACCACTCTGCCACCTAGCCACAGGTGCCGCTCAAGGCGGTGAAAACGCCGCGGATTCTATCGAATTGCTTCAAAAAATCCTAGCATTTTCTGATACTTACGCGCCACCCGGCGCGACAAGAGGGCGCTATTCTAGGGATTGGCCGGGATTAGTCAAGTGCCCAGTGATAACTGCGCGTCCCCGGAGGATTACAGTGTGGTTTCCGCTCTTTCAGGGAACAACCTGGTTGTTTTTTGTCCGCAGCCTTGACCTTAACCGGCCTAATAACTTTCTGCCTATGTCATCGCCAGACTATTTCTAATTGTTCTAAGGATTTTGCCGGGCCCGGCTGGCAAATCTCGGGAGCTGGCCAATACTGAAGATAGCTGGCTTGCACACATCTCCCCCCAATCGTGTTTAGTAGTGCCGGCCGGGCGTCTTCCTCCATACGGACGCCCAGTGTGTTGTAAGGATGAAATCCTCCAAGTTTCACTCCTAATGGTCTTGGCCCTGACGCTCTCCCCCCCCCCGTCGTCAGGGCTTTTTTTTGCCCGCAAGGTTTTACTTTCTGAGATTTTCCCCGCTGAGATTTTCCCTGTTCAATTGCGCAAGCGGTTTGCCCGCGGCTTCCTCGGCCAGGGTGCGGAATTTCCTCACCGTGACTCGGCCGCGCTCCTTGGCGAGCGCCTTGACCACGTCGTCCAGGCTGCGTTTCCCACCACTGGATTGCTGTATTTCCAGATCCACCTCGTGCAGGACACCAACCGCGCGAGCGGTAATGGGACCGGATGAGCGTTTAACCAGTAAGTTGGGAGATTCACGGCCCCAGGCAGCCAGATCCTTCAGTGCTCCCTTAAAGCGTTTTTCGCTGATGCCTTTGGTGCGGCGCAGGGTTTGCAGTGAGTAGTACTCGGCAATACCTTCCACAATCCAGTCACTCTCGTGATCGCCGCGGATACCGGTGGCGACATGCACCAGCTCGTGCAGCAGGCTGCTGGTGCGGTTGCCTGAAATCAGTGGGCGGTCCGCGTGCATAAACAGGGAGCGCGTGCCCGACAATCCCCCTCGCCACATGGGGTCGCGGGCCATCACGATCAACAGCTTGTTCGGAAACTGCGGGAAGACTTTTTTCAGTTCGGGCAGCGTCCAGCTCAGGAATGCCAGGGTGTCCTGGCGGCGGATGTTCTTGCCCAGTGGCGCGGCGACAACCGTCTCGGTGCCGTCGATGACATCCTGGCGGCTGCCGATGCGGCCGGCGATCATCCAGCCTTTGGGGCGGATAAAGCGGCGCCCCGGATCCCGCAACTGGAAGATGCCGTCGTCATCTTTGGTGTAGGGGGCGAGTACATTCCATTTCCTCGGTACCTCGACTGCCAGCGTCGCGCGGGATTGCAGTTGCTTCGGTGCCCGCGCAGAAATTGGCGGGATCATTTTGTCGCTGCGCAAAATTGCCCATTTGTCGATGATCCGGGAGTCATACCTGCCAGAGGACTTTTTCGCATCGATAACGAATTGGTAGCGAATCGACGCGCGCTCGCCTTTGGGCGTCCAGACGGCCTCGTCACTTTCTCTGGTTAGAAATTCGCCTTCCAGATTTTGATGCCGGCTCGGGTCAAGGTGCAGTGTGAGCTTGCTCGGCAGCTGCTCGCCGGCGAGGGTGATTTCAACATCGGCCAGTCCGCTTTCGGGGTCGAGTCGCGCCTTGTATTGAATGTCGTAGTACTGCTTGTCCCCAGCCACTGCGCCAGTTACCGCAAAGACGCTGGCGAGAATCAGCAGGATCGCGGCGAAATACGTTCGTCCGGGGAAGGTTATGCGTGTGTTGTGGGGCATGAAATCTACGGGCTCTGTTACCAAGGATCGGCTGTTACAGGGTTTGACCGCAGGCAAGGTTAACAGTGCCAGAATAGAAAATTCAAAGGGTCGGGTTAGGCTGTGGGTGTTTTTTGTACTAAGGGCGGGAAGAAGTTTAGCATGGCACTGGCGCACCATTTTCCTCCTTGTACTACGCTTTATAGGAATAGCGTGGCAAGGTGCAGGAGCACTTGAGTTTTTATGACCTACCAGTATTAAGTGGTAGAGCCTGGAGGGTTAGCTGTGAAGTGGATAGTGACCGTAACGGCAAGTGTGTTGGTACTGGTGTTGGGGGCTTTCGCTTCGGCCCAGCAGAAAAATGATACTAAGACGGAGATAGCGAAAGAGGCCTATCTGTTCACTTATCCGCTGGTCATGAACTACCGGACCATGTACAAGCAGGCGATTGAGGGGGATCGGGACTTTGGCAAGTGGCTGCACCTGGGTATTTCCAGTCCTAAGGATACCGATATCGTCACGCCCAACAACGATACACCGTACTCCTACGTATGGGTGGATCTGCGGGCTGAACCCTGGGTGCTGACGCTGCCCAAAATCGAGAAGGAGCGCTTCTATACCAGTCAGTGGGACGACCTGTGGGGTTACGTGCTGGATAACCCCGGATCTGTGAACGACGGCAACGACGGAATCAATGTGCTGCTGGTGGCGCCCGACTGGATAGGGGAGAAGCCGAAGGGCATTGACCGGATCATTCGCGGGGAAAGCGATTTCCTCGGCTCGCTGACGCGCACTCAGCTGATCGGTGGCAAGGGCGATCTGCCAAGGGGCAAGGAAATCCAGCAGAGTTACAAGGTGCAGCCCTTGAGCGCTTACCTCGGCACCAAGGCGCCAGCCGCCGCTGCCAAGATCGACTGGCCGAGCTGGGAAGAGGGCGCTGAATTAACAGATAAATACTGGGATTACGTCAGTTTCATTCTGCCGTTGACCACGCGCAATGCAGCTGACAGCGCGATGTATGCCAAGCTGCAGCAGCTGGGAATGGCTGTGAAGGGTGGCTGGAAATTCAGTGAGCTTCCCGCGGAGACCCAGAAAGCGCTGCGCCAGGGGATCAAGGACGCCCGCGAACAGATGGATCGCCGGGGTCGGAGCAAGTACAACCCTGCGGACTTCTTTGGTACCCGTGAGCAGATCGGAACCGACTATGCGAATCGCGCCGAAGGTGTGTACCTCGGCATTTTCGGCAATGTACCACAGCAGTCGGTGTATTTGACCGATCCCAATGATGTTAACGGCAAGGAAACCGATGGCAGCAAGGCGAGCTACACGGTGACCTTCCCTAAAGGAAAGCTCCCGCCGGTGGACTATTTCTGGTCCTACACCATGTACCGCCTGCCGGAACGTTTCCTTGTCGACAACCCCCTCGACCGTTATTCCATCGGCTCCAGTACCAAGGGCCTCAAGCACAACCCGGACGGCTCGCTGACACTCTATTTTTCCCACGAGTCCCCGGGAAAAGACAAAGAGAGTAACTGGCTGCCCGCGCCTGATGGCCCATTCTGGGTGGTGTTGCGCACCTATGGTCCGAGCCAACAGATCATCGACGGCACCTACAAGCAGCCGGACTATATCCCGCAGCAGCTGAAGTAATAGCGGAATCGTTTGCAACTGATTCAATGAGGTAAACCGATGATGCGTTTTCGTAACTGTACGATCGTAATTCTTGCGCTTTTACTCGCCTCGGGCTGCGGTGGTGGCAAGCAGGAGCGGATTGAGCAACAGACGGCGGCCGATCAGCAGGAAGAGGCTGCCACCACGCAGCCGTCCGCCGAGAGCAGCGCGGAAATCACCGACGAAGCTACCGAACAGAGCGCAATGCAGGGCGATACCGCTGCACCGGAAGGAGGGGAGACCCTCGACACGAGAATCGGCAAACTCTCATTTACCCACGATTTTGCCAACGGTTATCCCACCAAAGAAACGGTGGAAAAACTGTTTGATGAAATGGACTTTCAGCGTGCCACTCAGGCCTATCTCTGGGCGATCCCGCTGGTGTCTTTCGCGCAGTGGCAGCACGAGCACGAGAACGTTTTCAAGGCCAAGTCTGGCGATATTGTTTACTACCCGGACTATGTCTCCAAGCTGGGGTTGCTGACCGCAAACGCGACGACGCCCTATGCGCTCAGCTTTATCCGGCTGGATGAAACCGGTCCTATCGTGGTGGAAATGCCTGAAACGGAAGTGCGTGGCGCCATGCACAGCATGTGGCAGGTTGCCATTGCCCCCATGACAGAACCTGGTAAGTACGTGTTCTATGCCCCGGGTACGCAAGCCCCCAAAGTGCCCGATGGCTACAAAGCGTTTGAGTCGCCCACCAATAGCGTTTTCTTTGGGATTCGCCTGATGAGCAAGGATGAAGGTGAGCGCCGGGATGCGCTGTCGAAAATCGAAATCTACCCACTGGCAAAAGAGGGCACGGCAGAGGATACCAAGGTGATCGAAGCCGGTGACAAACATTGGGAGGGCTGGCAGCCGCGGGGCATTGTCTATTTTGAGCGGCTGGCCGACATCCTAAGTCGTGAACCTGTTGCTGAGCGCGACCGCTTCTTCCACGCCATGCTGAAGCCCCTCGGTATCGAGAAGGGTAAACCGTTTAACCCGGATGCCCGCCAGAAGGAGATACTGACCGAGGCTGCGCTGGTAGGCGAGGCAATGGCCAAGGCGAATGATTTCGAAAACCCGCGGCTCGAGCAGGCTATTTACAAAGAGGGGAGTCACTGGGAAATTGCCACTGTTTCCCCGCCGGATCAGCGTTGGGAAAACTACGACGCGCTGGATGGCCGTGCCGCATGGTTCTACGAAGCGGTCACCAATGACCCCGCGATGCAGTCGAAGACCCCGGGCAAGGACCAGATTTATCTGGCTGCCTATAAAGACACCGATGGCGACTGGCTAGATGGCGCCAAACAATACAAGTTGCACATTCTCCCGGACGCCCCGGCCGCCGAATTCTGGTCCACCACCGTCTACGATGTGTCCACCCGTGCGCTGATCGACAACGAGCAGAGGGTTGCGGACAAGTCCTCACGCATGGACCTGATCAAGAACAATGATGGTTCATTCGATATATATTACGGCCCCACGCCGCCGCCCGGGAAAGACAAGAACTGGATACCCACTGTGCCGGGGCGGGCGTGGTTTACCTATTTCCGCTTTTACTCACCGACGGAAGCCTACTTTGACCAGTCATGGGTGCTGCCAGATATCGAGAAAGCAAGCTGGTGAGTCGAATGTAAACTTTCTGGTTCTAAGCGAGGAAACAGGCATAAAAAAACCCGCTAAGAAGCGGGTTTTTTCTAAATCTGGTCGGTGAGAGAGGATTCGAACCTCCGACCCCTTCGTCCCGAACGAAGTGCGCTACCAGGCTGCGCTACTCACCGATATGTTTGAGCAGTCTCCCGTCGTGACGGGGTTTGTGCTCGGCTTCCTAACGAAGCGGGGCGCATTATAGCAGCCGTTTTGATTCTGTAAACCACTGATTTCATTAAATTTAGCATCGGGGCCAGACAAGGCCCCGAAACCGATGTCAGCCCTTGATCTGGCGGATCAGGCCCTCCTGAGTGGTGGAGGCAACAAGTACGCCGTCACGGGTGAAGATCTGTCCGCGGCAGTAGCCGCGGGCGCCACTGGCCGACGGGCTGTCGGTTACGTACAGCAGCCATTCGTCCGCGCGGAATTTGCGATGGAACCACATGGCGTGGTCCAGGCTCGCGGGCATCAGGTGTGGATCGAACAGGCTGATCGGGTGGGGCTGCAGGGCGGTACCCAGGAGCGCCATGTCTGAGGCATAACAGAGGGCGCTGCGATGCTCGACCGGATCGTCGGAAAGCGGGCTGTCTACCCGGAACCAGAACATGCAGCGGGGCTCGCGGACTTTCGAATCAAAGTAGCTCATCGGGTCCAGGGGACGGAAATCCACCATATAGCGGCGCTGGTTCTGGGCCGCCCCATTCATGCCGGCTTCTTCCGCCAGTTGCTGGGTGTTCTTGAGCTTCTCAGGGGGGATCAGCCCCTCGGTAGGCATGGATGCCTGGTGGTCAAAGCCAGGCTCGTCAATCTGGAAGGACGCAGACATGTTGAAGATGGCCTTGCCATTTTGTTTGGCGACCACCCTGCGGGTGGTGAAGCTGCCGCCGTCGCGGATAGGGTCCACATCGTAGATCACCGGTTTCTCGCTGCTGCCGGGGCGCAGGAAGTAGGCGTGCAGGGAGTGGGGCAGGCGGCCCTCGACGGTGCGGGTAGCTGCCATTAATGCCTGCCCGAGAACCTGGCCACCGAAAAGAACCTTGCGATAATTTTCCACGTGTTCCCGGCTTCGAAACAAATTGGTGTCCAGTTCCTCGACGTCAAGGAGCTTACTCAGGTTTTCCAACATGGGCGACATTGCCTGTCCTGTATCAATGAATGTGATTTCTCGCTCATTCTGGCTGACAGGGCCGAAAAGCGGGCAAAAATGATAGCAAGTGCTGGGTAAATGGCTATCACCGAATTTATCAATTCTGGTGTGATAGATGGTCTTCCGGCGGTGTGCTGTTCCCCAGAGCGCCGGTGCTGCGGGGGTTCTGCCCGATTTCCCGCTGAGCTTACAGGTGG
The DNA here is from genome assembly GCF_913055755.1 of uncultured Microbulbifer sp. GTDB lineage: Bacteria > Pseudomonadota > Gammaproteobacteria > Pseudomonadales > Cellvibrionaceae > Microbulbifer. The sequence goes on along the minus strand of NZ_CAJXKH010000002.1, from coordinate 125,341 downwards.
GTTCTGGCTGTCGCGGCGAACAAAAAGTGACCAGCCGGCCTTGGGCAGGCTAGAGTTTAGGTATCAGGGGCTGGCTGTATCCTGGGGAAAGCCGGGAGATTACCCCGGGTTGGCGAAGCCAGGGGCCGGTGCGGCAGTGGCGGGTAATTTATTTTCCTCAACCCCGTGAAATTGGATTATTTGTGCGCAATTTGGGCGCTGGCAGGCGCAAAGTACCTTGTGTAAGCCCTGAATTGCTTTTCCAATCTAGGGGAATTGCCTATCATTCATGAATGAATAGTCAATTTCAGTCTCCAAATTTACGGACATCTAAGGTCGGAAGTATGGACAAGGCAAAAGAGAAGGTTCAGCGGTTTCGCGCGCGGGAACAGCGTATCCTGGATGCGGCACTGGAACTGCTGCTGGAGCACGGTGAAGAGAAGGTTACCGTCGAGCAGATTGCCGAGCGTGTAGATATTGGTAAGGGCACCATCTACAAGCATTTCATTTCGAAAACCGAGATTTACATGCGCCTGCTCATGGACTATGAGAAGTCCCTGACGGAGCGCCTGAAAAGCGCGGTTGCCACTGCGGAGCAGGGCGATATTACCGCCCCGGCCAGGGCTTATTTCGAATCGCGGATGGCAGACCCCGCCCGGGACCGACTGTTCCAGCGGCTGGAAGAAAAGATCATCGCGCTGAACCTGGCACCGGAAATGATCGCCGAGCTGCACGCGCTGCGTAACTCGAACGCCACCGCATTGAACCGCGTGTTTGAGCGCCGTATGGAGCAGGGTGTCCTGAAAAAGGTGCCGGCCTATTTCTATTATTCCACCTACTGGGCCCTGGTCCAGGGCGCGGTTGAGCTGTATCACTCCAAATCCTTCTCCGACGTGATTGAAGACCGGGAAGGTCTGATGGAGTTCATCATGGATGTGGGGGTCCACATAGGCGACATCTCCGGTCGTCGCAGCGGTAGCGATTCCGCAGAGGGCTCTGGCACTACCTCGGAGCCACCGCGCAGCCCCGGAAGTATGCCGGGCAGCAGCTTTGGCTGAGCCCCTGTTTCAGCAGCTGCAGAAGCTGCACGATGAATTCCGCGGCCACCCTCCGGTGGCCACATGGAACCCCGACTTTTGTGGAGACATGGATCTGGAGATCTGTGCCGATGGTCGCTGGATCCACGAAGGCAGCGAGATCAAGCGCCAACCGCTGGTTAACCTGTTTGCCAGTATCCTGAAGCGGGAAGGGGATGAGTATTTTCTGGTCACCCCGGTGGAGAAATGGCGGATCCGGGTTGAGGATGCCCCGTTCCTGATCACCCAGGCGGCGCGCGAAGGCGAGCAGATACTGTTCACCACCAATACCGGGGATGTGGTGCCGCTGGATTCCGCGCATCCCCTGGTATTGAAGCCTTACGGTAGCCCCCCGCAACCGGTTCCGTATATTGAAATACGTGACGGCCTGGAAGCCCGCACCGCCCGCGAAGTGTATTACGAGTTGATCGATTGGGCCGATCCCCGGCCACCGGTTGAACCACCTAACAGGCTCTGCCAGATGTGGCTGAAGAGCAGGGGGGAGGAATTTTTGCTGGGGGAGTACTGATCAGTATTTACCGTGCCCGGGTTATCTACTTCAAGTTGTCATCTCTCAGCCCGTTCAGTTTGATTCTCTCGATACTTCTCCGCTCGTCCTTGTAAGTCGTATATTCCCCGCCAAAAACGATCACAAAACCATTTTCTGAAAAATGATCGATCTGTACCATTTTTGTTCGCCGTGAAATAAATCTGAAACACGGGAGAAACATGTCGGTAACAAAAGTTTCAAACTCTGAAATTACCGAATAAATTTCACTTCGCGTCTTTCATTCGTAACATATTCGCAACAATCCATTCCTATAGTCCCCCTCGTCCAAATTGCTTTGGCATAAAAAAATTAGTCACGGATTAATTCACTTCATCCTTGTTAGGGGGATCCATGAAACTTGCAAGCAACAAGCTGCTGCTGGCAGCTGCTATTACCGGTCTGCTGGCTGGTTGCGACAGCGGCGGCATCAACATTGCGCCGGTTAACGAAGACAATTCAGTTGATAATTCCGTAAGCGGCGGCGGCGATACTGGCAGCGAAAATAATCCGTGTGCCTCTTACGAAAAAGCCGGTGTTACCAAACAGGGCACTTTCGATTCCGAGACTGGCAACTGTACCTACAGCGCCAGCTTCGTAGACTCCGGCAACGCACTCACCGTTGACCTGTTTATCCCGGCTCTGGAAAACAACGGCGCCCATATTTTTGAAGGCAGCCTGTTCGTCGGCAACAACTACGATGACGACACCACCATGGGTGCGGCCGGTATCGCCGAAGGCGGCGACGGTGCCAAGTTGACCGTTGAAGCCGGCGCTACCATCGCTTTCCCGAACAGCACCAAATTCATGGTTGTAAACCGTGGTTCCCAGCTGTTCGCAGTCGGTACTCAGCAAGCGCCAATCACTTTCACTTCCCTGTCTGACGTTGAAGGTACCGTAGGTCCGGAAGACGTGCAGCAGTGGGGCGGCATGGTGATCAATGGTTTCGGTCTCACCAACAAATGTTCCTACGACGCTGACATGAACACTTCCGAGTGTCACGTTCTGGCGGAAGGTGCTGCTGGTAAGGACCAGTCCAACTACGGCGGTGCCAACAACGACGACAGCTCCGGCCAGCTGGAGTACGTTCGCGTTAAGCACACCGGTGCAGAAGTTGCCAACGGTGACGAGCTGAACGGTATTACCTTCAGCGCTGTAGGCGGTGGCACCATCGTCAAGAACCTGCAGGTTTACTCTACTTACGACGACGGCATCGAGATGTTCGGTGGTGCGGTAAGCTTTGAGAACTACCTGGCCATGTACGTGCGCGATGACTCCATCGATATCGACGAAGGCTGGGCCGGTTCCATCACCAACGCCCTGGTTATCCAGAGCGGAACCGATGGTAACCACTGTATCGAATCTGACGGTATCGGTTCTTACGATTCCGCCAATGACTATTCCGCGCTGATCGCCGCCGGCCTGAACAGCCGCCCGGTTATCGACGGTCTGACCTGCATCATCTCCGCCAATGGCGCGGATACTGCCACTCACGATCCGGGTGCCGGCTGGCGCTTCCGTGAAGGCATCTTCCCGATGATTACCAACTCCATGGTGGTGGCTTCCTACAGCGCTGACACCACTGGCGTTGACGGCAGCAACTACTGTCTGCGTGTTGAGAGTGACGAGACTGCCGCTGCGCTGGCCGCCGGTACCGAAGCTGCCATCACTTCCAATATCTTCGCCTGTGCGGACAAGACCAAGGGTGGTCCGATCGGAACGGATGAGCTGGAAGCCTGGACCGTTGCCAGCGGCAACGTTTTCGCCAACGTTCCTGCTGACGCTGCGCTGAACCCGACCGCTGCTGCCGATACTGGCCTGCAAATTCTGGAAGGTACTCCGTCCGTCTTCTCCATCGCTACTGACAGCATGATGGTGAACGACGCTGCGGTAGGTATCACTCCGGTTGAGCGTGCCTACCTGGGTGCACTGAGCCTGGGCGACACCGACTGGACTCAGGGTTGGACTTACGGCCTGCACGAAGGCAGCCGCGCTCAGGCCCTGTGGTTCGAGCAATAAGTCGCACTGACGATCGGGAACCTGGTTCCTGATCCCGAAGGGCGCCGCCTTCGTTCAAAGGAGTCGGCGCCCTGTTTGATTCTGTAGCGGTGTAATGGGGAATCTGCACCGGTGCAATTTCAGGCAGTAATAAATGATGCAGGAACGATAAGAGGCCTGGGAAATGGTAAAGAACGAAAAATTTCAACGAGCGCCGCTGGTACTGGCTATCGCCACGGCCTCAGTCATTGCTCCTCACGCCCTGGCGCAGCAGGTAGAGATGGACTCCATCGCTGGCCCTTCAGCACAGCAGATTGAAGAGGTAATGGTCCAGGGGCGCCTGAAGGATTCCGCCGAGATGCTCGTGAGCGAGCGTCTGGACGATGAAGTGGTCACCGATATCCTCGGCTCCGAGATGATCGGCCGGGTGGGTGACTCCACGGTAGCCGCAGCGCTGCGCCGTGTTTCCGGCCTGTCGCTGGTAAACGACAAATTCGTATACGTGCGCGGTCTTGGTGAGCGCTATTCCAGCACCACGTTGAATGGTGCTACCGTGCCTTCGCCGGATCTGACCCGCAACGTGATTCCGCTGGATATTTTCCCGACTTCTGTCGTGGACTCCCTGGCGGTGCAAAAATCATACTCCGCCGATCAGGCGGCAACTTTTGGCGGCGGCAATGTGAACATCCGCACCAAGGGTATCCCCGACGCACTGACATACTCCATCGAAATCGGCAGTGGTATGAATACGGAAGCCGATGGCGATGTGCTGACCTATAACGGTGGCGACGATGACGACTTCGGCACCGACGACGGTACCCGCGCACTGCCTGCGGAACTGGAAGCCGCGCTGAAGCGCTTCAAGGGACGCCTGGGCGTTCAGGATATTCGCAAGGTTCTTGAGCAGGAAGGCAACGAATACGGCTCTGCTTCCGAAGCGATTGCTGCAGCACAGGCCGTCAACCGCGAGCTGGCGCTGAACCTGAATCGCGATATCCAGCTGGAAGAAGATTCCAGTAATCCGGATTTGGATGTCAAGGCCAGTGTTGGCAACCGTTTTTACCTGAACGACGACTGGGAAATCGGTTTCCTGGCCGGTGGTTCCTACAAGAACAAGTGGCGTGAAGAGGAAACCATCAAGCGCGCTTATGGCTTCCCGGAAGAGCGCACCGATACCGAGAACACCTCCACTTACTCGGTAGATATCAGTGGCAACCTGAACCTTGGTGTGCGTTTCGCTGATGAGCAGGAAGTGACCCTCACCAGCCTGTACCTGCGCAATACCGATGATGACGCTTCCATTCGCGATTACTTCAACGAAAACCGCGAAGTGTCCGATGGCCGCGGTTTTCGCGAGTACACGCTGAAGTACGAAGAGCGCGATATGCTGGTAAACCAGGTGCGGGGCCACCACAACATGGGGCCGGCTTCCAAGGCGCTGGTGCCCGGCGGGCTGCTCGATTGGGCACCGGAAGAGCTGGCGGTAGACTGGTTCTACTCGGAGTCAATAGCCCAGACCGATATCCCCAATGAGGTGACCGTTGGTGCGGATACCGTTACCAACGCGAGTGGCGAAGTTGTCAGCTCGGCGGTAGGTGTCGGCGTGAACAGCTCTGGTTTCCGTTTTACCGAGCTGGAAGATGAAGTTACCAATTACGGTTGGAGTGCGACTCTACCGCTGGAGTTCTCCGCGTCGACCCTGGAGCTGAGCGGTGGCTACGCACGTACCGAAAAAGGTCGTACCTATAAGCAGACCGAGTTCCGCCTGGGTGCACTGGCCGTAGACGATACCAGCTCTCTGGGTGGCGGCCTGAACGATGTGTTCGGCGATGAGCAGATCACCAACCCGGAAAACAATTATGTGTTCGATCGCGCCGGTGCCAACAACCAGAGTTACCTCGCGGCAACCCTGACGGATGCTGCTTTCGGTAAGGTGGACTGGACCCTGAGCGAAACCTGGCGGCTGTCTGCCGGCGCCCGTTGGGAGGAGTACAACCAGGTTGCACTGGACTGGAACCCCTACGGTTATACCCTGGATGATCCGCAGATCACCAGTGACGCGGAAGAACTGCAGGACGCTACTTTCTCGGAAGATGCGGTTTACCCGTCGCTGTCGCTGACCTACATGGGTGCACTTTGGGCGGACACTTTCCAGCTGCGCTTTGGTGCAAGTAAAACCGCGGTGCGCCCGGATCTGCGTGAAATCACCGACGCCATCTATATCGATCCGATCACCGACGAGCAGGTGAAGGGTAACCCGAACGCGCGCCCGTCCGAGATCACCAACTTCGACATTCGCGCCGAGTGGTTCTTCGACAATGGCGACAGCCTCACCGTATCCACTTACTACAAGGATATCGTGGACCCGATCGAGTTTTTCGAGCTGGCTTCCAGTGATACCAATGTGGCTCGCGAAATCATCAACGCGGAATCCGGTGAAATTACCGGTATTGAAGTCGAAGGCCTCAAGAGTCTCGGCTTCATGGGTGAGTTCATGGACAGCTTCTTCCTGCAGGGCAACGTGACTGCGCAGGAAACCGAACTGGTCGCCGGTACCGAAGCTGACGCGCCGACCAATCCGGTGCGCGACATGACTGGTGCATCCGAGTACGTGGTCAACATGCTGGTAGGTTTCGACTCTCCGGACGGCAATCACTCCGCAACTCTGGGTTACAACGTGTTCGGTGATCGCCTGTATCTGGCTGGCCGCAATGGGGCCCCAGATGCCTACGAACTGCCGTTCCACTCGCTGGACCTGACTTACTCCTGGTACCCCACGGAAGAAGTCACCATCAAGGCGAAAATGCAGAACCTGCTGGACGAGGCGATCGAAATCGAACGTGAAGGCGTGATCGTGTTTGAACAGAACCCCGGTCAGTCTTTCGCCCTGAGCGCTCAGTATCAGTTCTAAGGCGTAACGACAAAAAGATTCCTGGAAGTTATAAACCAACAGGGAATGCTTGATAGGCCGGACACTGGAGACAGTGTCCGGCTTTTTTATTGTGTATAGTGCGCTTTACCGTGTCGGTTGTTCTCCCGGTGCGCGGGCAATAAAAAAGGCGCCCGCAGGCGCCTTGAACAAAACAGTAACTGACTGAATTACATGTTGGGGTAATTGGGGCCGCCGCCGCCTTCCGGTGCGATCCAGACAATATTCTGGGTCGGGTCCTTGATGTCGCAGGTCTTGCAGTGAACACAGTTCTGCGCGTTGATCTGGAAGCGCTTGCTGTCGCCTTCCTCGATCACTTCGTAGACGCCGGCAGGGCAGTAGCGCTGCGCCGGCTCGTCATAGATCGGCAGGTTGTGGTTCAGCGGCACCTCGTCATCCTTCAGGGTCAGGTGACAGGGCTGGTCTTCCTCGTGGTTGGTGTTGGAGATGAACACCGAGGACAGTTTATCGAAGCTCAGCACCCCGTCCGGTTTCGGGTAGTTGATCTTCTTGCAGTCCGCTGCCGGCTTCAGCTGGGCGTGGTCCGCCTTGCTGTCGCGCAGGGTCCAGGGCAGTTTGCCCTTGAACAGGTTGATGTCGATAAACGCATAGGCGGAGCCGAGAATGTTGCCCCACTTGTGCTGCGCCGGGCCGAAGTTGCGCTGCATGTGCAGTTCCTTCCACGCCCAGCTGTCCTGGTACTTGCTAGTGTATTCGGTGACTTCGTCGCTGGTGCGCTCCGCGGCGATGGCTTCGGCCACCGTCTCGGCGGCAATCATGCCGGACTTCATCGCGGTGTGGTTGCCCTTGATCTTGGCGAAGTTCAGGGTGCCGGCGTCGTCACCGATCAGCAGGCCGCCCGGGAAGGTCATTTTCGGCTGTGATTGCAGGCCGCCTTTGACGATGGCTCGGGCACCGTAAGCCACGCGCTGGCCGCCTTCCAGGTACTGCTTGATCACCGGGTGGTGCTTGTAGCGCTGGAATTCGTCAAACGGGCTGACGTGGGGGTTGCTGTAGGAGAGGTCGGTAATCAGGCCCACTACCACCTGATCCTCTTCCAGGTGGTAGAGGAAGCCACCACCGGGAGTGCCGGACTCATCCAGCGGCCAGCCGGCGGTATGTACCACCAGGCCCTGCTGGTGCTTGGCGCTGTCGACCTTCCAGATTTCCTTGATGCCGATACCGTAGTGCTGCGGGTCGCGGTCTGCATCCAGGCTGTACTTGGCAATCAGCTGCTTGCCCAGGTGGCCGCGGCAACCTTCAGCAAACAGGGTGTACTTGGCATGCAGCTCCATGCCGGGCATGTAGCTATCTTTGTGCTCACCCTTGGCGCCCACACCCATATCACCGGTAGCGATACCTTTTACCGAGCCGTCTTCGTTGTACAGGACTTCGGCGGCGGCAAAGCCGGGGAAAATTTCGACGCCCAGGTTTTCTGCCTGTTCCGCCAGCCAGCGGCACAGGTTGCCCAGGCTGATGATGTAGTTGCCGTCGTTGTGCATGGTGCTCGGCACCAGCATGTTTGGCACCTTCATGTCGCTTTCCGCGCCGCGCAGCACGTAAATGTCGTCACCTTTTACTTCGGTGTTCAGCGGCGCACCGCGCTCTTTCCAGTCCGGGAAGAGTTCGTTGAGGGCGGTGGGTTCAAAGATGGCACCCGACAGGATATGCGCACCAACCTCGGAGCCTTTTTCCACCACGCAGACCGAGAGGTCTTCATTGATCTGGCGCAGTCGGCACGCGGCGGCAAGTCCGGCGGGACCGGCACCCACGATGACTACGTCGTATTCCATTGACTCGCGTTCCACAGGTGTCTCCTCAGCAAGTTGCGTTCATTATTCAGCTGCCGAATTATGGCAGGCACTTTTTCTGGTGGCGCATTATATCGGTGAACCCGCAACCCTACCAATTGCAGGACTTTTCATATGGGGTGGCAAAAGCGCCGGCCAAACCGGCGTAACGCGTTGATTTTCCTCGGCAGAATAGGGCGGGTTTATGGTCTGGAATAGATCCCATGAATGGCTGCTAGGCTTAGTATTCAACTATTGATTTTGGTTTTTGAAAGGGCCACCATACACGCCGCTCAAACAACTGTTTGAACTGGTGACACCGCCGAATTCGCCGCTGTGGCCCCCGAGATTCGGGGTGCGGCAGGCCCAGTTGCCGCGCTCAGCCGGGAGGCTGCCAGAGTTATAACGCTGCGATGGTTCCCTTGGGGGGCTATAGTCGCAGCTCCTACGTAGACTACTGAGACGGGATTTTCATGAAAGTTCTTGTAGCTGTGAAACGCGTTGTGGATTACAACGTGAAAGTCCGCCCCAAGGCGGACGGTACTGATGTGGACACTGCCAACGTCAAAATGTCCATCAACCCCTTCTGTGAAATCGCTGTGGAAGAAGCGGTGCGCCTGAAAGAAAAGGGTGTAGTGAGCGAGATCGTCGCCGTTTCCATGGGGCCCAAGCAGTGCCAGGAACAGATTCGTACCGCGCTTGCGCTGGGTGCTGACCGCGGCATCCAGGTTGAGACCGATGCCGAGTTGCAGCCGCTGGCGGTTGCCAAGTGCCTGAAAGCCATCGTTGATAAAGAAGAGCCGCAGCTGGTTATTCTGGGCAAGCAGTCCATCGACGGCGACAACAACCAGACCGGCCAGATGCTGGCGGCGCTGGCAGGCATGGGGCAGGGCACCTTCGCCTCCGAAGTGAACGTGGCAGACGGTTCGGTCAAGGTTACCCGTGAGGTCGACGGCGGCCTGCAGACCGTCGAGCTGACACTCCCGGCGGTGGTTACCACCGACCTGCGCCTGAACGAACCCCGCTACGCTTCCCTGCCGAATATCATGAAGGCAAAGAAGAAGCCGCTGGACACCACCACCCCGGAAGACCTGGGCGTGGATATCGCTCCCCGCACCAAGACCCTGAAAGTAGAGCCGCCGGCCGAGCGCCAGGCCGGTATCAAGGTCGCTGACGTGGCGGAACTGGTAGAGAAACTGAAGAGCGAGGCGAAGGTAATCTGATGAGTATTCTGGTAATTGCAGAGCACGATAACGCCGAACTGAAAGGCGCTACCCTGAACACCATCGCCGCAGCCAAAGCCATCGGTGGCGATATCGAAGTGCTGGTAGCGGGCAGTGGCTGTGGTGCCGTTGCAGAAGCTGCCGCCAAGGTTGAAGGTGTCAGCAAGGTTCTGGCTGCGGATAACGCCGCGTATGAACATCAGCTGGCGGAAAATGTCGCCAAGCTGGTTGCCGATCTGGGTAAAAACTACAGTCACGTGCTGGCGCCGGCCACCACTACCGGCAAAAACATGCTGCCGCGTGCTGCGGCGCTGCTGGATGTGCAACCGATCTCCGACATTATCGCGGTAGAGAGCCCGGATACCTTCAAGCGCCCGATCTATGCCGGTAACGTCATTGCCACCGTGCAGAGTTCCGATGCCATCAAGGTGATCTCCGTGCGTACCACCGCGTTTGACGCAGTGGCGGCCGAGGGTGGCAGTGCGGCGGTTGAGTCTGTGGATATCGCGGATGATGCGGGTGTTTCCAAGTTTGTCGGCGAAGAGCTGGCCGAGTCCGATCGCCCCGAGCTGACTGCCGCCAAGGTGGTGATTTCCGGTGGTCGCGGCATGCAGAATGGCGACAACTTCGAGCTGCTGTACAAGGTGGCAGACAAGCTGGGCGCTGCGGTGGGTGCATCCCGCGCTGCGGTTGACGCCGGTTTCGTACCCAATGATATGCAGGTAGGCCAGACTGGTAAGATCGTCGCTCCCGACCTGTATATCGCCGTGGGCATCTCCGGTGCCATCCAGCACCTGGCGGGCATGAAAGATTCCAAGGTGATTGTGGCCATCAACAAGGATGAAGAGGCACCGATCTTCTCCGTCGCCGATTACGGCCTGGTTGCGGATCTGTTTGACGCGGTACCTGAGCTGGAAACAAAGTTGTAACATCCAGTTCATATACTGCGGGCAACGAAAGGGGCGACTTCGGTCGCCCTTTTTGTTGGTTCTTTATCGGTTCGTATTGTTGGCTGTCGGGTCGCACTGGTTATTTTGTGACCTTTTCGGCGCTTGAGATTGCCTTTCTGGGTTTGAGCCACGAGAATAGGCGGCCAATAATGAAAACGAGCTGTATGTGGTACAGCAGAGACGGGTTTTGAGATGTCTTTGGTAAATCGCACTATTGCGTCCGTCGCCAACAAGTCCGGCGGCGCATCGTCAAAGGGTATTTCCCGCAGCCTCCTGGCTACCGTGGCGGTGGTCGGCGGCTGGCTGTCTGTGAATCTGCTCGCCTACGGCAGCCTGGCATTTCCCCCAGGCAGTGGCGACAGCCTGCTGGTCGAGCGTGGCCCCCGTACTACCGCCAATCAGGCCCAGGCCAGCCTGCCGACAACACCGTTTTTCGGCGTCGCTGAAGTCAAGCAGGAAGCAGAGCCCGAGATTGACCTGGCCAATATCCCGATCACCCAATTGAATCTTGTGCTTTCCGGTGTGCTGAGCAGCAGCGTGAATGACCGCGCCAGTGCCCTGGTGGCAGAGCGGGGCAAGCCCGCAGAACGTATTTATGTGGGGCAGACCCTGGCCGGGGGCGCGGAAGTCTATTCCGTTGAGGTCGACCACATAATTCTCCGCCGCAACGGTCAGATGGAAAAACTGACCTATCCGGACGCGGATGGCCGTCCGACTGTGCCAAAGCAGTACGCAAATTACACCCAGCAGGCTGCGCGAGCGGTCAGTGCCAGCGCCTCCGCGCAACGTGCGGACAAGCAGCAGTCCATTCGCGACCGGCTGGAGCAACTGCGGGAAATGGCCCGCCAGCGTCAGGGGGGGCGCGACCTTCGCTGATTCAAGCGAAGTGCCCGCACGCGGGCTTCCACATTATTGCCAAGACCATTAATTCAACGAATACATAAGAATTAGAGCCAGATTTACAATGACGAGCTTGTTTCACCGACGGCTGCTAGCGGTCGCCCTGGGTTTTTTGATGTCCTTTTCGGTACTGGCTCAGGCCCCGGAGCGGGTGACCCTTTCCCTGGATAACGCCGATATCCGCGATTTGATCAACTGGGCGGCGGACTTCACCGGCAAGAACATCATCGTACACCCCAACGTCAAGGGTAAGGTTACCGTTGTGGCCGGTGACCCCATGACCCACCAGCAGGCTTTCGATGTATTTATGTCGGTGCTGCAGGTGAACGGTTTCAGCCTGGTGGAGCAGGGGGACGCCTGGAAAGTGGTGCCCGACGCCCTCGCCAAACAGCAGGCCATACCGGTAATTGATGACCAGACGCGCGCCCCGGGTGAAGCGCTGGTTGTCCGCACCGTCAAAGTCGAGAACATCTCTGCGGCGCAATTGATCGCGATGCTGCGCCCGCTGATTCCCCAGACCGGTCACCTGGCCGCCTATGCCGACACAAATACCCTGATCGTCGCCGATCGTGCGGCCAACATCGATCAGATCGTGCGTTTGATCAAGCAGCTGGACCGCGCCGGCGCCATCGATATCGAGCTGGTGCCGCTGGAGTTCGCTTCCGCGAAAGAAGTGAAGCAGGTGATCACCGAACTGTTGCAGGGCGGCGGCAAAAGCGCCGGCAATGATGTACAGCCGTTGCGCATTGCGGTGGACGAGCGCTCAAACGCCATCCTGCTTACCGGCGACCCGGTAACCCGCCAGCAGCTTAAAAAGGTCATTCAACGCCTGGATCAGCCGCTGACCGGCGAAGGCAACACCGCGGTGGTCTATGTGCAGTACGCCAGTGCTGCGGACCTGAAGCCCATTCTCGAGGGCATGAGCGGTAGTATCCAGAAGACCGAGAAGGACCAGCAGGTTGCCGATGTGGAAGTCAGCATCCAGGTCAACGAAGAACTGAACGCGCTGATTCTGACCGCGCCGCCGTCGCTGCTCGAAACCATGAAGGGCGTGATTGCGAAGCTGGACGTGCGCCGCGCCCAGGTGCTGATCGAAGCAATTATCGTGGAAGTGACCGAAGGCACCGGCAACAAGCTGGGGGTCAAGTGGATCGCCGGCAACAATGACGATGTGTTTGCCGGTTTTGAGAATGATGTGGCGCTGACCGATGACGAGGATGTCGGTATTCCGGTGGACGGCGCGCTTATCAATCCTACTTCTCTGAACCCCGCGAACCTGATCCGCAGCGGCCTGAACCTGGGCTTCCTGAGTGGTACCGACGTGCGTGTGGCGATCAATGCCATGGCCAGTGAGAGCAACGCCAATATCCTGTCCACGCCGACCATTATGGCGCTGGACAACGAGGAAGCCGAAATCCTGGTGGGGCAGAACGTACCGTTCATTACCGGCGAACAGTTGCTGTCCGGCAGCAACAATGACCCGTTTACCACCATTCAGCGCCAGGACGTGGGTACCACCCTCAAGGTGACGCCGCGGGTGAACAACAACAATTCCGTGACCCTGGAAATCGAGCAGACGGTGGAAAACGTGCTGCCTTCTTCCGAGGGTGCTGCGGATATCGTGACCAGCAAGCGGGAAATCCGTACCAAGGTACTGATCGACGACGGCGCCATCCTGGTGCTGGGCGGCCTGATCGAGGACAAAGTTACCGAAATCAATCAGAAGGTGCCTTTGCTGGGCGATATTCCCGGCGTCGGCCGCCTGTTCCGCAACTCGGACAAGTCCGTGGACAAGACCAACCTGATGGTGTTCCTGCGCCCGAAAATCCTCAGCAGCCAGATTGCCGGCTACGAGGAAACCCGCAAGCGCTATCGCGACATGCAGGAGAAACAGTTGCAGTTGCGTGACAACACCAGCCGCATCTGGGACTGGGAGCGCGGCGATACCCTGCCGGACCTGCTGCCCCCCGCGACCAGCTACGAGCAGGAAGAAGCGGTGCCGGTGGAGCCCGAGGCGTTCAAGTAATGACGGAACTCGCGGTAAAACGACTGCCATATGCCTTCGCCAAGCGGCACCAGGTGCTGCTGGCGGAAGTGGATGGCGCACCGGTATGCCAGTATGTGGCGCCGCTGAATCCAGCGGTGCTGGCGGAAGTCCAGCGCCTGTGCGCACTGCCCCTGGGGGCCGCCGTGGTTGACGCGGAAACCTTCCAGCAGGCGCTGCAGCAACAGTACGAAAACCGGGAAGGCGGCAACCTTTCGGATGTGGAAGGCCTGGGCGAAGACCTGGACCTGGCGGCAGTGGCCGATTCGCTGCCGGAAACCGAAGACCTGCTGGAGCAGGAAGACGACGCACCGATCGTCAAGTTGATCAACGCCATCTTCGCCGAATCGCTCAAGCAGGGCGCTTCGGATATCCATATTGAAACATTCGAGAAACGCCTGGTAGTGCGCTTCCGTGTCGACGGCGTTCTGCGGGAAGTCCTGCAGCCCCGCCGCGCGCTGGCGCCGCTGCTGGTGTCGCGGATCAAGGTAATGGCGAAACTCGATATCGCCGAGAAGCGGGTGCCCCAGGATGGCCGCATTTCGCTGCTGATGGGCGGTCGCGAGGTCGACGTGCGCGTGTCCACCATGCCGTCCTCGGCCGGGGAGCGGGTGGTAATGCGCCTGCTGGACAAGCAGGCGGGCAAGATGGATATGCGCCAGCTGGGTATGTCCGAGCGGGATCTCAAGGTGATGACCGAGCTGCTCGGCCGCCCCCACGGTATCCTGCTGGTCACCGGGCCAACGGGTTCCGGTAAAACCACCACCCTGTACGCGGGCCTCGCCAGCATCAACCACCGGGAGAAGAACATTCTCACCGTCGAGGACCCGGTGGAATACAACCTGGAGGGCGTGGGCCAGACCCAGGTGAATACCAAGGCAGATATGACCTTCGCCCGCGGCCTGCGCGCAATCCTGCGTCAGGACCCGGATGTGGTGATGGTGGGTGAGATCCGCGACCTGGAGACCATGCAGATCGCCATTCAGGCGAGCTTGACCGGTCACCTGGTACTTTCGACCCTGCACACCAATACCGCTCTCGGCGCGGTTACCCGTCTGGTGGACATGGGCATCGAACCGTTCCTGCTGTCTTCCAGCGTCATTGGCGTGCTCGCCCAGCGCCTGGTGCGGGTGCTGTGTCCGGATTGCCGCGAAGCGCACAAGGCGGATGCCTTTGAATGCCGCATGCTGGGGCTGCCGGAAGACAGTGACACCACGATTTATCGCCCGGGCGGTTGCGAACACTGCAACCACACCGGCTATCTCGGCCGCGTCGGTATCTACGAGCTGGTGCCGGTGAACGAGAAATTGCGGCAGTTGATTCACGACCGCGCGTCGGAAAGCGCGCTGGTTAAGGAGGCGCGCACGCTCGCGCCGAGCATTCGCGACGACGGCATGGCAAAAGTGCTGTCTGGAGTCACTTCACTGGAAGAAGTACTGCGGGTAACCCAGGAGTCCTGACATGGGTGCATTCGAGTACACGGCGCTAAACAACGGCGGGCGCAAGAGCCGCGGTACGCTGGAGGCTGACAGTGCCAAGGCCGCGCGCCAGCAATTGCGGGCCAAAGGCCTGATTCCGCTGGAAGTGAGTGCCGCAACCGAGTCATCGGGGCAGGGCGGCGGCAGCATTCTGACCGGCAGTCCGGGCCTCGGTATCAAGCAGCTGGCGCTACTGACCAGACAGATCGCCACGCTCCTGCGCGCCGGTATTCCCCTGGAAGAGACCCTGGGCGCCATTGCCAATCAATCGCGCAACCAGAAGGTGCGCCGCATTGTCCTTGCTGTGCGCGCCAAGGTGCTCGAAGGTCACAGCTTTGCCCAGGCCCTGGGTAGTTTCCCCCGCGCATTTCCCAAGCTTTACCGCGCCACGGTGGAGGCCGGAGAGTACTCCGGGCATCTCGATGAAGTGCTGGAACGGCTCGGGGATTACACCGAAAACCAGCAGCAGTTCCGGCAGAAGGTCCAGCTGGCGCTGATCTACCCGATCGTGCTGGTGGTGGTCTGCGTGCTGGTGGTGACCGGCCTGATGGTGTACGTGGTGCCGGACGTGATCGAAGTCTTCACCGGTACCGGCCAGCAACTGCCGCTGGCGACCCGTATTCTGGTGTCCATCAGCGATTTTATTGCCGCCTGGGGCTGGATGATTCCCCCGGTGCTGGTACTGCTGGTGGTGGGCTGGGTTCTGCTGTTGCGGCGCCCGGGTTTCCGCTATCAATACCACCACCGGCTGCTGGAAATGCCGGTGATCGGCTGGCTGGTGCGCGGTGGCCAGAGCGCCCGCTATATTGGCACCCTGGCGATCCTGACCGGCAGCAGTGTGCCGCTGGTGCAGGCCATGGGCATCGCCAGTGGCGTGATGACCAATGACTACCTGAAGGAGCGCCTGCAGTTTGCGCAGAAGTTCGTGCGCGAGGGCGGCAGCCTGCGCAAGGCGCTTGAAGATGCAGAGTATTTTCCGCCGATGATGATCTACATGATTGCCAGCGGCGAATCCTCCGGCACCCTCGACCAGATGCTGGTGCGGGCGGCGGAGAACCAGGAGCAGGACCTGCAGGGTGCGGTGACTGCTTTTGTCAGCCTGTTTGAGCCGATCATGCTGCTGGTGATGGCAGCCATCGTGCTGTTTATCGTGATGGCGATCATGATGCCGATCATGAACATGAACCAGCTGGTGGGCTGAGGCGAATTTTCCACTGGTTAAAAAAGCGCCAGTGCGGCAAAGTACCGCCTGGAATTCGAAACTGCGAGGTAAGAAATGAACAATCTGCGCAAGAACGGGGGCTTTACCCTGATCGAGATCATGGTGGTGATCGTGATCCTGGGCGTGCTGGGTGCGATGGTGGTACCGAGTATCCTGGGCAAGACCGGGGAGGCGCGCATGAAAGCGGCGAAATCCGACCTGCGTACCATCGAAACCGCACTGGATATGTATCGCATGGACAACTTCGTCTATCCGAGCTCCGAGCAGGGACTGGAAGCGCTGCTGACCAAACCATCCGGTTTTCCCGAAGCGAAGAACTGGACCCAGCCCTACCTGAAGCGCGAAGCCAAAGATCCCTGGGGTAACGCCTATCAGTACATCAGCCCGGGCAGCAGCGGTCCCTACGATCTGTTCAGCCTCGGTGCCGACGGCAAGCCCGGTGGCGAGGGCGAGGCTTCGGATCTGTTCGCGTCCGAACTCTGAGGTTGAGCGACCCCCAATCCCATGAAAGCCGTATCCCGCCAACGGGGCTTCACACTGATCGAGCTGCTGGTGGTGATGGTAATCATCGCCACGCTGGCGGGTATGGCGACCCTTTCTCTCGGCAGCGCAGACGGTCGCAAGTGGACCGGCGAGGTGCAGCGGCTGGCGAACCTGCTGCAGCTGGTGGCGGATCGCGCGCTGATCGACAAGACCCACCTGGGTGTGGTGGTAGAAGAAAACCGCTACACCATCGTGCGTTACGATACCGGCCTGATGAAATGGGAGGAGATGGACTTCTCCGGTACCCCCGATGCGCCCAACGCGCGCCGCTTCACCGCCCACGAGCTGCCCCCCAACATGCGCCTGGAAGTGCTCTCGCAGACCGAGCTGCCCGGGGCGGACGACAACCAGGCGGAGTTCGGTCGCCGCTCCGGAAGTGACGAACGAGCCGGCAGCAAGGACGAAGAAGAGGTGTTGCCGCAATTTGCCGCGCTTTCCAGCGGCGAGGTTTTGCCGGTGGAGATTGCCGTGCACCTGCTGACAAACGGCAACCGCGATATTGGCCGCAGTGCGGTCATTTCCTACAGTAGCCTGCAGGGTATGCAGCTGGAGTGGCTGGGCGATGAGCTGTAGGCGATACCAGCGCGGCTTTACCCTTATTGAAGTGCTTGTGGCGCTGGTCATCTTCGGGGTCATTGCAGCCAGCGTGCTGAAGACGCTGCAGGACAGCGTGCGCCAGCAAACCGCGCTGGAAGAGCGGCTGGCCGCAAACTGGGTTGCACAGCAGACTCTCTCCGAAATTCGCATGCGCACCGACTGGCCGCCGCTGGGCAAGAATACCGAGCGCGTGATCGTGGGTGAGCGGGAGTGGCAGGTCGCCGCCGAAGTGAAGTCCACCAGCGAACCGCGAATGCGCCATCTGATCGTGCAGGTGGGTTGGCCGGACCAAACTCCCATCCTTACCATCGACTCGTGGATGGCGCAGCCGTGACGCCCGCTCACTCTCTCCATTGTGCCCCTGCCAGCGAGCGCGGCTTTACGCTGCTCGAGTTGCTGGTCGTGCTGGTGATCGTGTCGATCATCAGCGTCGGTTCCTATTCACTGCTGGAAACCTTCTTCACTACCGACCGCGTGCTGACCGGCCGCGCCGAGGAAATGCGGCGCCTGTCGATGGCGATGTACCGGCTGGATGACGACCTGCGCCAGCTTACCGTGCGCCCGGTGAAAAATGCCTATAGCGGATACGAGCCGGCCTTCCAGGGCGTATCCAACGAATTTGAATTTACCCGCCTGGGTGCCGCCAACCTCACCGGCGAACCCCGCGGGTTGCTGCAGCGGCTGCACTACGGCATCGGCTATCCCGAGGAAGACTCGCGGAGCGGTCGCTACGACGATGAGGATGACACCGCACTGTTGCTTCGCAGCCGCTGGCGGATCCTCGATCGCGGGCCGGACTCCCAGCCGGTTACCGAGCCCATCCTGGATGGGGTGATCGACCTGTCGGTGCGTTATTACGACAGTGACACCGAGGTGTGGTTGGCCCAGTGGCCGCCGGCATCGAGCACCACCACCCCCGGCGAAGTGGACCTGCGCCTGCCGCGGGCCATTGAGATAACCCTGACCACCCGCACCGGTGGCGAAATGCGACGCCTGTTTTCCATGCCGGACTACGCGGTAACCACCTCGACAGGTGGTTCCGGTTCCGGTTCCGGTGGAGATGACAGCCGGGGCGGCGACGAAGGCTCCAGTAGCGGTTCCTCGGGATCTTCCGGCAGTTCTGGCGGTAGCGATGCGGGAAGCGGGGAAGAAGGCAGTCAGGGGGACGCGCGCGATGGGCAGTAACCTCCGCAAACAACGCGGTGTTGCACTGATTACGGTACTGCTGGTGATGGTCATCGCGATTGCCGCGGTGACCCACGCGGTGACCCGCAACCGGCTCGCGATTTCCCGCACCAGCGCCATTCTGGCGAACACCCAGCTGGCGGAGTTTGTCCACGGTGCCGAGGCCTGGGCCATCATCGCGCTGGAAAAGGACTTTGAGGAAGATGAAGCCGCGGGCAACAGCAGTGACAATACGGCGGAAGCCTGGGCGCGGAAACTGACAGAATTCAATCCGGACAACGGAAAGATTCGCATACAAATCAAAGACTTGCAGTCTTGTTTTAATGTCAATAATTTAACTCTGGGGCGAGGTTCTGGCGGTGGGGGCAGCGCTGCCAGTGACAATTCCACCCTGTTGCGAAATCTGGTGCGCAATGTCGGTGCCAACGCCGATGTAGCACTGGCGATTGAAGACTGGCTGGATCCGGGGGATACGCCCCTGGGGTCCGGTACGGAAGACAATGGTTACCTGGGTCTGGAAGAGGCCTACCGGACCCCGGATACATTGATCACCGATGTGTCTGAGTTGCGTTCGGTGCAGGGTATGGATGCGGAGTCCTGGGAGCAGATTGCGCCGGAGCTGTGTGCGCTGCCGGAGAACGGGACCCGCATCAATGTGAATACCGCATCCCAGGACCTGCTGGAAGCGTTGCTGCCCGGGGCAAATGTGGCCGGACTGGTCAACCAGCGGGAGTCGGGAACACCGTTTGCGCAGTCTTCCGACCTGACTTCCTTTGGCGTGACGGGCGCGGGCGGCAATCTGGACTTCAACAGCACCTATTTTGTGGCGCATATTGCGGTGCAACTTGGCCTGGAACACCGACAGTACTGGGAGTCGATACTCAAGCTCGACGCCACTACCGGTAAAGTAAAAGTAATACAGCGTCAGCGACGCGAATTTTCCGGGCAGTATTTGCAGGAATTACTGGGGGATTAATTGGACCAGAATATCAAGCTATTGCGGTTGGTGGACGAATCGCTCAGCGCAGCGGGGCGGATCTCCGTGCAGTTCTGGCAGGACGGCCAGTGGCAGCCTGTTGCTATCGATGACGACCTGGCACACGCTTTTGCGCCCGGTGAAACGACGGATTCGGTTACTGTGGCTGCCGGCAGCGAGGATGAACAGGCGGCCGAGCCGGAAAATGCCGATACAAGCGGCGCAGAAGGCGCAGTTGAACTGACCTTTGCCGACGGCGAGCGCGGGTTGTTGCTGTTGCCGGGTAGCTGGGTCTGGAGTGGTCTGGAGGTGATTCCGCGGGCTGCGCGCCGCCAGAGTACTGCGGTGGGCTACATGCTCGAGGACCAGCTGGCAGAAGACGTCGAGGATCTGCACTTTGTCTGCCACCCGGTAGAGGGCGACCTGTGTAGTGTGTTTGCGGTTGCCCGGCGCAAAATACAAACGCTGCACGCCCAGTTGAGCCGGCTTGGCTGGGCGATTGTGGCGGCGATTCCGGAGTTTGGCCTGTTGAGCGGGGCCGCGGGGCAGTCGAGCATCTGGCTGGATGGTACACGGGCACATATGTGGCAGCTGCCGGGACGCGGCCTGACCGTTAGTCGTCCACTGCTGTTGCCTGTGGCCGAGAGCCTGTTTGCTCCGGAAAATGAGGAAGCCGAGGAGATCGAGGGCCCGCTGAACACCGCGACTACAGCAATCAACCTGTTCGGTGCGCCGGAAGAGCTGGAGACAGGGGGGCTGTCGCAACTGGGTGAGCTCGCTGCGCACCCCGGTGCGGAGTCAGAGCTGCTCGGGAAGCTATCCCCGGGAGCCGCGGGCAACCTACTCAGCGGTGAATACCAGCTGGTACTCGGATCCCATGAGGGCCCCTGGTGGCGAAAGCCCGCGATTGCGGTTGCGGTCTGTTTTGTACTGCAGCTGCTGTTTTTCCTGGGGGCCGGGACATATTTCAAGATTCAGGCGAACAAGGCGGATGCGCAGGCGCGGACAGCGTTCAGCGAAATTTTTCCCGGTGACACCCCGCGAGCCGATCTGCGCCGCCAGATCACCGGTTACCTGAATCAGTCAAGCGGTGGCAGTGGCGATTTTGCCCGTCAGCTGCAACAACTGGCGGACGTCTGGAAAACCGGCAAGCCCGGGGACCTGAGCCTGCAGTCCCTGCGCTTCGACGGTAGCCGTGGGGAACTTGTGCTGCAGTTGCGCGCCGCCAATCTGGGGCAGCTGGACGCGGTGGTCGGCAAATTGTCCAGTGGCCAGTACCAGGCCGAGTTGCTTGCCGCGAATGAACTGGAAGACGGTGTTTCCGGCCGGATCCGCCTGCGCTGAGTGAGAATTCAATGAAACAACAGCTATTACAATGGCAGCAAAAGTGGAATGCGCTGCCCGCCAACGATCAGCGGGCCCTGGGTATGTTGTCACTTTTCCTGGGCGCTATTTTTATCGTATTCGGTTTGTTCAAGCCGGCGCACAGCTTCTTTGAAAACGCCCGGGAAGAAGCGCAGGCCTCGCGGGAGCTGGTAGAGTGGGTCAATCGACAGCGGCCCCAGCTGGAGCGCATCTCCCGTTCCAGCGGCGGCAACAACCAGGCCCAGGGAACCCTGTTGCAACGGGTGACGGCGGCGGCGAAGAACCACAACGTCACGATCAAACGTTTTGAGCCGGAAGGCGATGGGCGCATCCGCCTGTGGATTGATCAGGCTCGTTACCAGGATCTTCAGCCATGGCTGAACACGCTGTTGCAGCAACGCTTTGTGGTGCAGTCGGTCAGCGTGGACGCGCTGGCAGAAGAGGGGATGGTATCCGCGCGTTTGACCCTGGAGCGTTGAGGCGGCGGCGGTGGTGGCGTCCATATGGCGTCATCTCCGGCTTTCAGGTGTTTTCGAACCCTGAAGTGCAATAATCAGTCAATCTTTTCCTGTATTCGAATAGTTTTTGTAATTTACATGAGGATCATACGAATATAACGAATACGGCTGTCGTCAAAGCCCCATTATTTCCCGACAGAACTAGCTGATTTTCCTTGGGTACCTCACCGTATGGCGGTATTTTCTTCCTATACTCTGTGGAGTGACGGTTGAAACAGGTGTCAGCGATGTTATTCAGA
The DNA here is from genome assembly GCF_913055755.1 of uncultured Microbulbifer sp. Classification (GTDB taxonomy): domain Bacteria; phylum Pseudomonadota; class Gammaproteobacteria; order Pseudomonadales; family Cellvibrionaceae; genus Microbulbifer. Next base: position 103,782 of record NZ_CAJXKH010000002.1, on the reverse strand, counting down.
AATGCCGAAAGCAATCATCTGATCGAGGTGGCGGACGTGGTTACCCTGGCCAATCCCTATGAACTGACGGTGGTGGGGCGCTACCTGTGGGGTGAGGAAGTGCAGGACCCGGAAGTGTTCGACAAGGCGGATCTACGCTTTCTCTCCGGTGAGCCCCTGCCGCGGTGCTGGCACGACAGTCGCTATCGCGATCGCGAGGTGCGTCGTATCAAATGCGGCACCCGGATCAATGACGCAGACTATTATCAGGGGGCGTGATCGTTTATTACGCGTCAGACGCCATTTTTTGATGAAATAGCGGTCAATTTGCGGGTCTTTTTATCAATAGGGCGGCCCGCATCCCATTTCGTGGTTTCGTACCTATACCTCCTATACAATACGCGCCAATTTTTCACCGGTTGCTTGTAGCGACGGGAATGCTTTGGCCGTTTGGGTGCCCAGTGTTCGCCAGCTAAGTCCGGATGTCGTGGTGGGTTCTGGGGACCTGCCGGAATTCTTCAGCGCGGGGCCAGGCTTCGCCAATAGCGTATTTCGGGGCTGCTGAGTCATGAGCTTTGAGTTGTTTGAAGAGTATTCGCTGTACCTGGGCGTCGGCGGCCTGATTCTGTTTATGATCTTTATCGTGTGGAATCTGGCCAAAGAGTCGAAGGCTGGTCGGTTCGGCACCTTTATTCTTTTTACCGCCCTCGGACTCGGTTTGCTGGGATTTCTCATCAAGACTGTACTTGTTGAGATCATGGGACTTGGCCAGTAGTCGGCGTTGCTGCCGATCAGGGATGCCGGGAAGAACTCTATATGCCGCTATTTGATCACCCCGAACTCAAGGTACAGAAAGACCGCCGGGTCTGTCGCAATACCGATACCCGCATTGCCAAGTACAGCCGCCGGGGCATGTTGCTGACCCTTGTGGCGTTCACGGTTGCGGTGGCAATGGGGGAGTTGCGCAGTTTACACCCCGAGCTGCTGATGGTGCTTGGCATCGTACTCGTGCTGGTAACCATGTGGCGGGGCTATTATGTATTCCGTTTCGATAGCATCTACGCCACCGGTCCAAAGCGCTGGCGGCGCCGCTATTTCCTCGCCTCTACCCTAGGTGCCGCCTGGTGGGGCGGGATTCTCTTTTGCCATGTGTTGCTGCTGGGTTTTACCCCGGTTACCCAGTTTCTGTGGCTCTATACGGTGGTTTTCTGCGCGAGTGTGGCCACGGTATTTTCCCCCTACCATCGCTTCCTGACCTGGTTCCTTTTCTGTTCCCTGATACCGGCTGCGGTAGAGGGCTTCCTGACCGGAGATATTCTCGGTGCGATTTACGGCGCGTTGACGATCACCTTTGTCTGGTTGATGGCGCACCAGGCGCGCAAGGAATCGGAAAACTACTGGGACCGGGTGTCTGCGATGCAGGCGCTGCAACAGAAAGCCAGCAATCTCGCCGCGGCGCGCAAGCACTCCGAAGCGGCGGTTGAGGTAACCAATGAATTCCTCGCCAATGTCGGCCAAGAATTCCGTAGCCAGCTGTCGGACTCGCTGGGGGCACTGGCCCTGCTCGAAGGAGACCGGTTGAACGAGCGTCAGCGGGAATGGGTGCGCCTGGCCAAGAACGCAAATAACCAGCAGCTGAAGCTGGTGGACAATGTCGGCATGTTCACGCGGGTGGCGCGCAAGGATATCCAGTTGCGCCGGGCACCATTCAACCTGGTCCGCACGATCGAGAAGGCGTTTATGTTCGCCGCCAAGCACGCCCATCGCCAGCGTCTGGAATTCAACTTCCTGATCGACGATGCTCTGCCCTTTATGGTAACCGGCGACAACCGCAAGACCGCGCAACTGATCCGCAACCTGGTGGACTCTGCCACGGTGATCGCGCAGACCGGAGAATTGTGGGGCGAGGCCAGTTTCGAGCAGATCGGCACCGGGGAAGGGCAGCTGACAATAAAGCTCAAGGATAACGGCCAGGGAGAAATTCTTCCGGACGAGTCGGAGTTGTTCGGGGCCTTTTCCCGTATGGACACCACGCAGGTGACTACCGGGCTTGGCCTCAGTATTGCCAAGGGCCTGGCGGAAGCCATGGGTGGTTACCTGCAGCTGCACTCGTCCGACGATGGCAACCGCTATCAGGCAGTGATCAAATTTGAAATAGAACCGAATCAGCGCAATTACCTGACACCCGATCGTCGCCTGCAGGATACCGAGGTTGTGGTACTGCACCAGAAGGGGCTGTTTGTCGGGGGCACGGTCAAGGTATTGCGCTCATTTGGAATGGAGGTTTCCAGCTTTCCCTGGGTGGATGACAACGAGGAAGCCAGGGATGCCTTTGCCCAGGCCATAGAGCGACGGCATCTGGTGATGCTGGTGCCGGCGATGGGCGATACCAGCCTGATTGGTGACATCCGCGCGCTGCTGTCAGCGCATTCCTCTGGCGACAATGGCGCGAGTCCGGGCTTTCCGTTGATCTGCCTTGGCGCCTATGGCAGCAAGGCCCAGTTCGCCGGGCTGGCGGCGCTGAACCCGGATGCGCAATACCTGTCGCGCCCGGCAACCCGCAAGGAACTGCATGAAGCGCTGGTAACCCGGTTGTTCGGCGGAGCCAAAAAAACCAGCCGGCGGGTGGTCAGTAGCAGTAGTGAAGTGAACCGCAAACGCCAGCTGCTGTTGATCGAGGAGTCCCGCCAGCACCTGGGGGTTACCGAGGAAATGCTGCAGGCGCTGGGATACCGGGTTGAAGTGGTACCTTCGGTGGAATCCGCCCTGGGTCTGTTGCCGAACAATAATTTCGATCTGGTGCTGGTCGACTGCCAGCAGAACACGACGCACAGTGCGGAAATCATCGAGCAACTGCGCTTGTGGGAAAGCGATCATGCACCGGATGATCATTTGCCAATTGTGGCGCTCACCAGTACAACGGAAGAACAGTTTGAAGGCCGCTGCCTCGCCGCCGGGATGGATGACTTCCTTACTAAGCCGTTGAGCAAAGACAGTCTGGCGGAAACTCTGGAGCGCTGGCTGGGGGATGCCTGAGTATTTCCAGAAAGCCGCCATGTAAAAAAGGGAGCCGAGGCTCCCTTTTTTATTGTGATTTCTATTGTGCCGGATGGGCGATCAGAAATTGTATTTCAGTCCCATCTTTACACGCCAGGTGGATTGTTCCGCCTCGAAACGGGTGTAATTTTCGGTATTGAGCCCGCCAAACGGCTCGTAGTAAACGTATTGGCCGTCTTCGTTGACATCGTAATCGAACAGGATTTGCTGCGGGTACTGGATGTCATAAACCTTGCCCCAGTCATCGTTCAGCAGGTTGGCGAAATTGTCGATAGTGAGGTAAACCAGCCCGCGATGCTCCGGCAGGAAACCGGGCACTTCTTGGGTAATCGCCAGGTCCATGGTGGTTACCCAGGGCATGCGGTCGGAGTACTTGCCGACGTAACCACCCGCGGAACCGGCCACCCCGGCGGCCTGTGCAATATCCATGATTTCCGCGTAACTCAGCCCGCTTTCGAAATCCACCGCGGCATCGTCCGCACCGGACGGAATGTAAGCCAGATAGACGTCGGAGTCGTCGAAACTGGTCTGGTCACCCAGGTCGCCATCCTGATAGGCGCCGAGGGTCCAGGAGAAGGGACGACCGGAGCGGCGTTCCAGGAACAGGTTAAAGTTGGTGGCGTATCCGGAAACAAACTCTGTGCGGAAACTCAGGTTGAGCACGAAGCGGTGCTCTATCTCGTAGTAGGCGGTGCCTTCCAGCGGCTGGTTGCGGTTTTCCACTACCTCATACTGGTAATTGGATTCTGCGGTGGAGCTGGTGCCCGGGTTTACCTCGGTAATGTCCTGGTGGGTATATGAGAGGTTCACCGACACGCCGTTGTCGAACGCCTTGTCCAGTGCCGTTGACCAGATAACACTGCGGCCGCCGTTGTCCACGTTGGTCAGTTCCAGGTCGTAATTGCCCTCGAACTCGGTGCCGTCATAGATACTGTCCCAGATGATGCGGCCGTCCACCGTGCGCCTGCCGTTATCGACTCGGGACAGGTCGCGCCAGAAAACGGCATTTTCCCGGTCCACGTAGGTCAACTCGGTATTCCAACTGAAATCTTCACCCACGCCCGGAACATCGAAGGTGTAGTCCGCGGCGAGCTGGTAACGCCAGTCTGAGGGCAGCTCGAAATCCGGGTCGATATTGTTGGTGCTGCCAGCACCGGGAGCCAGTGCATCCAGGGCACTCTGGGGGATTCCGTTCAGATTGACATCGGCCGGATCCAGGCCGGGCAGATAGACCGAATCCTTGGTGGTGCCGTCGTTGGTGTAGGCATTGGACACCCAGACCAGCGGCATGCCACCACTGAAGCGCCCGACACCGCCTCGCAGGGTCAGGTCGTCGCGCAGGTCCCAGTTGAAGCCGACGCGGGGTAGCCAGATATCACGGCCGTCCAGATTCTCGGTGTTGGCGTAGCCATAGGTCTGCTCGAAGTTACTGTTGCGATTCGGCGCGCTGTCGATATTCAGCATTTCATAGCGCAAGCCCGCCACCAGTTCGAAGCCGGCGAACGGTTCCAGCGTCGCATCCCCGTACAGGGAGTAGGTGGTGCCGTTGACGTCGTAGGCGATATCCTGGATATCGTTGGTGTAGGCATTACTGTATTCGAAACTGTCAATCTGCCGCTGTTCGAACTCGTCGATGCCCGGGAAGGTCCAGGTGCCGGAAGCATCGCGGCCGTAGAGATTGTAGTTCCAGGTGTCTTCCACTTCCGCGCCAAAACGGAACTGGGTGTCGCCATGACTGTATATACCGTGGGCACCGAAATTCCACACCTCGTTCGCCAGCACGTTGGCATGCCGGTTTTCGTCCGCGCCGGCAACAATGGTGCCTGCGGCCGTCCGGATATTGATTTCCCCCCAGTCGGACGCGGTGAGGGAGGCCTGCTCATATTCCTTGTACGAGAGGTTTATTTCCGTGCTGAACACATCGGACCAGTCGGAGAACAGGTGCGAGGTGTAATAGGTGGTGTCCTGGGCCATGGTCCACAGGTTGGATGCCAGATTGAGGGTGCTGTCGCTGTCGGTAAAGTTGCGCGCGGAGCGGGTTTCCTGGCTGCTGTAGGTGAAATCTGCGCGGTGATTGTCGCTGATGTTCCAGTCGAGTTTTACCAGCGTCTTTTCATCGCTATCCGGTGCCGGAGCAGAACCCACCGAGTCGGAAAGTCCATAGACATCCTGCATGATATCGAGCACACGGGACACTTCTGCTGTGGTCACATCGTGATTGGCGAGGGTATTGAGGTCGTAATTAAAGCTGATTTCCTCTTCCCATTTCTCATAGGAACTGAACAAGAACAGCTTGTCCTGAATCAGGGCACCACTGAACGTGCCGCCGTAGGTTTCCTCTTCATTCTCGATATCAAATTCAGCAACAGAGCCATCGTTCGACAGCTTGTCATCTTCCGCGGTGCCGGCCCAGGGCGCGGACTCGAAATAGGCGCTGCCATGGAATTCATTGGTGCCGGATTTGGTTACCGCATTGACATTGCCGCCGGTAAATCTACCCTTGCGTGCATCGAACGGTGCATAGGATACGGAAATCTGCTCTACCGCATCCAGAGAGATCGGCGTGCGGTTGTTGGGGTAGCCGTTGGACTGCAGCCCGAAGGTATCATTGATGCCAACGCCGTCAATGGTAAGTGAGTTGTACTTGGGGTTGGTGCCGGCAATGCTGAGCTCGGTGCCATCCGGGCTGACGACTGCCAGCGGATTAGCGCGGATCACATCCTTCAGGTCGCGGTTGAAGGTAGCGGCATTGGCAATCTGCTCTTCACCGAACACGCCGTTGGAACCGCGGTTTGAATAGACTTGAGCCTCGCCGGTGACAATGACTTCCTCGATACTGTTTACGGTGATTTCCGAATCAGCCAGGTTGATTGGAAGTGTAAGCGGCTCGTCCAAGCTCAGGTAAATGCCTTCGAGAACTTCCTCTCCCTGCGGGGAGTTAATGCGAATCGTATAGGGGCCACCCACGCGAAGACCGCTTGCGTTGAAGCGGCCTGACTCGTTGCTCTGAATAACACTGCGGCTGTTGGAAGGCTGGTGCACGATGGTCACGGTGGCATTGTTGACCGGTGTCTCGCCGTCTGCGGTAACCATGCCGCGAATGGTGGATGTTGTTTGCTGCGCGAGCGCAACAGGCGCCGTACCCAGTGTGGAAATGATCGCAGCAGATAGCAGCGCGCGAGAGAACTGGTAGCGTTTCATTGAATTCTCCTGGTCGTATGTCAGCGCTGGAGAAGCACTTGGCACCGTGGTACCACTTGCCCGAAATGCGCTTTATGTTTTTCCTTTTGTGCCGAAATGCTGGAATTTCGGCGCGCCCATTGTTAGTGCAAAGTTTTTCAGGAGAGTTAAGGGGAGGTTGCAGTAATATCGCTAACAGATTACAGCGTGTTCCCTTTTTAGAAATGTCACAATTGGAGAGTAGGGTGCGCTGGTATCAAAACTGAAAGGGGGCGACTATGCGCAACTTTGTTATCAGCACCGTTCTGATTCTTTTAAGCTTTCTGTCGGCAAGCAGCTACGCCTGGGGTCCTGACGGACACCGCGTGGGAGGTGAGATTGCCTGGCAATACCTCAACCCAGAAGTGCGGGAGGAAGTAACGCGCCTGCTGGCAATCAAGGGTGAGCCAAGCTTGGCGGAAGCGGGTACCTGGGCCGACCGTATGCGCAGTAACAGCAGCTATGACTGGGTTGCACCGCTGCACTACATCAACCTGCCGGTACAGTGGAACGGCTATCGCAAGCAACGGGATTGCCCAAAGCAGGGATGTATTCTGGAGGCCATCAACACCTACCAGCGGCAACTGGCGGACACCACCCTGAGCGATGCCCAGCGTGCGGAGGCATTACTGTTGCTTGTGCATTTTGTCGAAGATATCCATCAGCCAATGCATACGGGTTTGCGTGAAGATCGCGGTGGCAATGATGTGGAAGTGCAGTTTTATGGTTTTACCACCAATCTGCATGCACTGTGGGATGTATTTCTGCCCGCAGGGTTTGTTTCGGACTGGCAACAGTATTCCCGCGCGCAGCCTGCAAACATTACTGCGAGCCAGCGTACCGAGTGGCTGCAGGCAACACCGGAACAGTGGGCAAAGGAATCCCATCAGCTGGCCCACGCCAACGCCTATCCAAAGCAAGCCGCACTGGGTGAAGATTATTACCTGAAAAATCGGGAAGTGGTTGCGCTGCGCCTGCAACAGGCGGGAGTGCGATTAGCGGGAATAATTAACAGTGCCTTTGCAGGGGGTGGGAAGTAAATCGGCCCCGGTGGCGGCGCCGCTGCCGGGCACAGTCTTGCGAGACACGCCGTGAACCCATCCCTGGGGGCTCTTCGAAAACGTCCCTGTTTTCGAAGGTCTCGCAAGACTGTACCCGGCATCACCGCCTTCGCAGCGAGATCTCAGTTTGTTATGACCATCAATCATTTAGTACAGCTTATCGCCGAACTATAATTTTTAGATCTTGAACTCGGCCCACACCGGCGCGTGGTCCGAAGGCCGTTCCATCCCGCGGATGCTGTAATCCACGCCGGTATCCACACAGGTGTCCGCCAGCGACTGGCTGGCGAGAATCAGATCAATGCGCAGGCCGCGCTTGGGCTCGCGATCAAAACCGCGGCTGCGGTAGTCAAACCAGCTGAAAATATCGTTGGTTTCCGGGTTCTTCTGGCGGAAGGTATCCACCAGTCCCCAGTTCTGGATTTTCTCCAACCATTCGCGTTCCTCCGGCAGGAAGCTGCACTTGCCATCCCGCAGCCAGCGCTTGCGGTTGGGCTCGCCGATACCGATATCCAGGTCGGTCGGGGAAATGTTCATGTCACCGATCACCAGTACTGGCGCATCCTTGCTGCATTCGCTGTTCAGGTAATTATCCAGGTCCGCGTAATACTTCTGTTTAGCGGGAAACTTGGTCGGATGTTCGCGGCTCTCGCCCTGGGGGAAGTAGCCGTTGATCACCGTCAACGGCTCCTTGCCGCCAATGTCGAACTGACCCGCGACCAGGCGGCGCTGGGCGTCTTCAGCATCGCCCGGGAAACCGTACTGGGACTTGAGGAAAGGGTAGCGGGAGAGCAGGGCAACGCCGTAGTGGGTCTTCTGTCCGAAGAAAATGACCTCGTAACCGAGATCCCGCACCACATCTGCAGGGAACTCTTCATCGGTCACTTTGGTTTCCTGCAGGCCGATAATGTCCGGCGCGTGGGTTTCTACCAGTGCTTCCAGCTGATGCAGCCGTGCGCGAATACTGTTGACGTTGAACGATACGACTTTCATTTTTCCCCCGGTTATAAAATGCGAGGCCCGCTATTCAGGAGAATACCGGGCCATCGTGTATTGGCATTGTCAGGCGGCCGCAACGGCCGCCGCTTATTTAAAAGTTCGCGACCTGTGGTGCACGTGTCACGCGATCCTTGAGGCCGATAAAATCGGCCATGATAAAGCCGGCTTCATTCAGCACTGGATCGTCTTCCAGGGTGATTTCCACCGGACCGCCCACCGGAGCGGTATCTTCAGACTCGCTCTTTTCCATCGCCTCGAAGTTCTCGTAAGGCTCGAGTCCCTTGGCCTGTCTGCGCTTGTTTTCCATGGTTAGCAGTTCGCTGTTGAGTGCTTCGCGCTCGTTATTGCGGGCTTCTTCATTCAGGGATACGGACTTGCGATTGGTCTGCTCGACCTGGTATTTGAACTGCTCGCGCAGGAACACGAAATCCGGGTCGCTGGCGGTGCGCTGCTCATGCTTGCGCGACAGGTCCGGCAGCAGGTCCTTCAGGTTGAAGTATTTCGCATGGGGTACCGCGTGAATGCGATCCCAGGGCAGGGCGGTGTCATAGGCACTTTCACCCACTTCCTCCGAGTCGATCAACTGCGGCATGGCGATGTCCGGAGAGACGCCCGCATGCTGGGTACTGTCACCGGAAACCCGGTAGAACTTGGACTGGGTGATTTTCAGCTGGCCCTCTTTCAGCGGTGCCATGGTCTGTACCGTGCCTTTGCCGAAGGACTGGTTGCCGACCACCAGACCGCGGTTGTAGTCCTGGATGGCGCCGGCAAAAATTTCCGAAGCGGAGGCAGACAGGCGGTTGATGAGCACCATCAGTGGTCCGCGGTACATCGCCCGGGAGCGGGAGCGGTTGTGGCGGGAAATCTGCTCGTTGGCATGGCGGATCTGCACAACCGGACCCTGGTCGATAAACAGGTCGGTCAGCATGGTTGCTTCCTGCAGGGAGCCACCGCCGTTGTTACGCAGGTCGAGGATCACGCCATCGACGCCTTCTTTCTGCAGTTCATCCAGCAGGCGCGCCACATCGCGGGTGGTGCTCTTGTAGTTCGGGTCGCGGCGACGGTAGGCCTCGAAATCGATGTAGAAGGTCGGCAGGTTGATCACGCCGATCTTGTAGTTCTTTTCGCCATCGGAAAACTCGAAGGTGGCTTTCTTCGCCGCCTGGTCTTCCAGCTTCACCTTGCTGCGCTTGATCAGCACGGTGCGATGGGTGCCGTCACCCCCAGTGGGAATGGTTTCCAGGCGTACAAAGGTGCCGGCCGAGCCGCGGATCAGGTCGACCACATCGTCCAGGCGCCAGCCCACCACGTCGACCATCTCTCCTTCCTGGTCCTGACCCACGGCAACGATCTTGTCATTGGGCTTGATCTTGCCGGAGCGGTCAGCAGGGCCGCCGGCAACCAGGCGGGCAACCTTGGTGTATTCATCTTCCACCTGCAGCACCGCACCGATCCCTTCCAGAGACAGGGACATGCTCATGTTGAAGTTTTCCAGTGAGCGCGGTGACAGATAGTTGCTGTGCGGGTCGTACAGGCGGGTGAGGGAATTCATGTACAACTCGAACACGTCGTCGGAATTCTGCTGGCCGAGTCGCTTCAGTTGGCCCTTGTAGCGGCGCACCAGCAGGTCGCTGATTTCTTCATCACTCTTGCCGGTCAGGCGCAGGTTGAGCACGCTGGACTTGAGGCGCTTGCGCCACAGGTCGTCGGCGGCACTGATGGACTGCGGCCACTGGGCATTTTCGCGATCCAGCTCCAGTGACTCCTCCTTGGTGAAGTCGAACTTCGGCAGGCCGTTTTCGAACTGGGAGAGGATGTTGTTCAGGCGATCGGACACCCGCAGGCGGTAGCGGTTGTAGATTTCGAAGCCACGATCCACGTTGCCCGCCTTCAGATCGTCATCGAGTTTGTTGCGCCACTGGCGGAACTCGCTGATATCGGAGGCGAGAAAATAGCTCTTTGACGGGTCGAGGCTGTCGATGTACTCATCCCACAGGCCAGATGACATCTCATCGCTGACCTTGAGCTTGTTGTAGTGGAGCATCTCCAGCTTACTGACGATTTCCCGGGCCGTGCCACCCTGATCTTCATGGGGCTTGAGCGTCTCGACCTCAGCCAGGCTGGCGGGGGATACGAGGACCAACAGGGTGAAGGAGAGGCCGGAAAGGAGTGCGGCTATTCGATTGCTAAGCATAAGGAGTCTCTTTATACGTCCTACTTCAAGGCGCCCCACTGTCGTTGAATCGGGCGGCTGCGGGCCTTAAGGACCGCCAGCCATGCAGTGGCGACTTATAGCTTAGGACAAGTATAAAGGCTGAAAGCTCCGAAAGGCATGAAATGCTTCCGTTACAAGGTGAAAGGTGCCCCTGCCAAGCTATTGTGAGGGATGATTTTTCCGTCAACCTACAGTAGGTGAACAAAATTTCTACAGTTTTTAACGGCTTGCTGTCGTGACACTCGAACGGACGGGGTTCAGGAGGCTGAAAACCGTTCTAATCGGATGAAGCGAGCCGCAGGTGCGGCAGGGTCAAGCGCGTCGTTACTGTGCGGACGTAAAATCCCGGTAACACACTTGGGTGATGATCAGGCAGAAGCTGGTGCCTGCAGCGTACCGCTCCGCTTCAGGTGTGGCGACGACTGCAACATTTCCAGCAGGGCATCCACTTGCCTGGTGCCCACCTCAACCAGGTCGTAAGCGGGGTTGATCAGCCAGTCGTTCAACAGCCCGATGACGCTGCCGTGCAGGATGGGCACGGCGATATTCGGGTCGAGATCTTCTGGTAGTTGCCCGGCTGTGATTGCAGCCTCCACCAGCTTGCGCAGGCGCCGGTCGCCTTCGGCGTGGCTCTCGGTGCAACGTTTGAGAATTTCGCCGTTTTCGGTGACCAATTCACAGCGCATCAGAATGATTTCGAACACACGGCGGTATTGCTCGTCGTTCATTACTTCCCGGAACAGGAACAGGGAGCGCTTGCGCAGCTCGCCCAGGGGATCGCAACCGCCATGCAGGGGCGCCTGGCACAGGGATTCATCCGGGAGCTGGATGCGGTCGGTAAGGGCGATAAACAGGTCGGCCTTGTTCTGGAAGTGGCCGTATACCGCCCCCCGGGTAACACCAGCGAGTTCGGCAATTTCGGTAAGGGAAGGGCGGGAAACGCCGCGCTTGTGGAACACTTCGATTGCCGCATCCAGGATGCGCTCCCGTGTTTCCAAAGCATCTTCTTTACGCCGTCTGGCCATGGTCTGTACCTGAAATCTGTTTTCGCCGCGTCGCGCGGTGGGTGGTATGCAAGTGGTGTCCGGCAGCCGGGCTGCGGCCTCCACAATGCTTTGTTGCAATGGTGGCGTCCATCTCATCCCATAGTTTGTGCGCACATTCTAATTCATATTCAAGCGTGAATAAATATTGATATTCATGCATGAATGTATTTAAATCACCTCAACAGAAAGTCAGGTTAGTCCTGGCGAAGATTTACTCGGTATGCTGACCCTTCAGTCGCACATCAGTTTTCACCTTCTCGGCTGGCGCTTTGACCGTTAGCGCAATTCCCCGACCCGCTCAAAGAGGTTGTCATGTTGCAGAAAAAGAAATCCCTGGTTCCCGGCAGTCTGCTGCTGGCTGCATTGCTGTTGTCCGCCTGTGGCGACAAGCAGCAGCAGATGCAGGGACCGACCCCCGAGGTCACGGTGGTGACTCTTGAGAGTCAACCGGTGACCCTTACTCGTCAGCTGCCGGGGCGCACCAATCCATTCAAGGTTGCCGAGGTGCGCCCTCAGGTAAATGGTGTGGTCCGGGAGCAGCTGTTCAAGGAAGGCGGCCTGGTGGAGGCCGGGGAGGCGCTGTACCAGCTGGATGATCGCCGTTACGAGGCGAATTACGACAGCGCAAAGGCGAGCCTGGCCCGCGCGGAAGCGCAGCTCAAGATATCCAAACTCAATGCAGACCGGTCCGCTGAACTGGTAAAGACCGGTGCTGTGAGCAAGCAGGAATACGATACCGCAATTGCCTCACTGCAACAGGCGAAGGCCGACGTGGCGGCAGCCAGGGCGACGGTACAGGGCAGCAAGGTGGAGCTGGATTTTGCCCGCATCAGCTCACCGATCTCCGGTCGTATTGGTATTTCTGCGGTAACGCAGGGGGCGCTGGTCACCGCAAACCAGTCCGAGGCGCTGGCCACGGTGCAGCAGCTGGACCCAATCTACGTGGACTTGACCCAGTCGGTGAGCGAAATGCTGTCCCTGCGCAAGGCGCTGGCGGCGGGCACCATGGAAAAGACCGACGACCTGCCGGTGACCATTCTGCTGGAAGACGGCAGCCCTTATCCCCACGCTGGCAAACTCGCATTCTCTGAAGTGAGTGTCGATCCGACCACCGGCAGTGTGCGTCTGCGTGTGGTGGTTCCCAATCCGGACCACGTACTGCTGCCGGGCATGTATGTACGCGCCTCCGTTGGCAGCGGCCAGCGGGAAAATGCAATTCTGGTGCCGCAGCAGGGCATCGCACGGGATCCCAAAGGGAATACCACCGCAATGGTGGTGGGCGAGGGCAACACCGTGGAAGTGCGCCCGGTACAGGTTTCCCAGACTGTGGGCAGCGCCTGGCTGGTGGAAAGTGGTCTGAAAGCGGGTGATCGCGTGATTGTGGAAGGCCTGCAGAAGGTCCGCCCGGGTGCGGTGGTCAATGCTGGTGAGGCAGCGGCACCCGCCGCGGTGGACCTGCCGGCACCGAGCCAGACCGCAGAATCCAGCAACAGCAGTACGCAAGACGGCGACGCCAACAAGGGGTAACAGTTCATGGCAGGTTTCTTTATTGATCGCCCGATTTTTGCCTGGGTGATTGCCATCGTCGTGATGCTGTTCGGCGGCCTTGCGATTACCAAGCTGCCGGTGGAGCGCTATCCCGATATTGCGCCGCCAGTGGTGTCCATCAGTGCGGCCTATCCCGGCGCCTCCGCCAAGGTGATCGAGGACTCGGTTACCCAGGTGATCGAGCAGAACATGAAGGGGCTGGACGGCCTCCTGTACATGTCGGCTACCAGTCAGTCTACCGGCAGTGCCGAAGTCACCCTGACCTTCGCCACCGGTACCGACCCGGATATCGCCCAGGTGCAGGTGCAGAACAAATTGCAGCTGGCGCTGCCGCTGTTGCCGGAAATCGTCCAGCGCCAGGGCCTGACCGTTGGTAAAGGCCGCGCCGGCTTTCTGATGGTGCTGGGCTTCGTCTCCACCGATGGCGGGATGAAAAAAGAGGATATCGCGGATTACGTGGTGTCCAACCTGGTCGATCCGCTCAGCCGCGTTCCCGGTGTCGGCGGGGTGCAGGTCTTCGGCTCCAAGTACGCCATGCGTATCTGGCTGGACCCGAACAAACTCGACGCCTACAAGGTAACGCCGACGGATATTATTGCGGCGGTAAATAACCAGAACCAGCAGGTGGCCATCGGCAGTCTCGGCGGAACGCCGGCAATCGACGGCCAGCAGCTCAACGCGAGTATTACCGCGCAGAGCCGTATGCAGACTCCGGAAGAGTTTCGCAATGTGATCCTGCGGGCAAATCCCGACGGGTCGATGCTGAAGCTCGGCGATGTGGCGCGGGTGGAAATGGGTACAGAAAGCTATGATTTCCTGACCCGCTACAACCGCTCACCGGCATCCGGTGTGGCGATTTCGCTGGCGACCGGTGCCAATGCGCTGGCAACCTCGGAAGCGGTGAAAGCCAAGCTTGCGGAATTGAGCCCCAATTTCCCTACCGGACTGAAAAGTGTGGTGCCGTTCGACACCACGCCGTTTGTGGAAGTGTCCATCAAGGGCGTGCTGCAGACGCTGGTGGAGGCGGTCATCCTGGTTTTCCTGGTGATGCTGCTGTTCCTGCAGAACCTGCGTGCGACCATCATCCCCACCATTGCGGTACCGGTGGTACTGCTCGGCACCTTTGGTGTGCTGGCTCTGCTCGGTTTTTCCGTGAATATGCTCACCATGTTTGCCATGGTGCTCGCGATCGGTCTGCTGGTGGACGACGCTATCGTGGTGGTGGAAAACGTGGAGCGGGTGATGCACGAGGAAAACCTCTCGCCCAGGGAAGCCACCAAAAAATCCATGAAACAGATAACCGGCGCACTCGTGGGCATCGGTGTGGTGCTGTCCGCGGTGTTCGTGCCCATGGCGTTTATGGATGGCTCTACCGGGGTAATCTATCGCCAGTTCTCCGCCACCATTGTTGCGGCCATGGCGTTCTCGGTCCTCGTCGCCATCGTGCTGACGCCGGCGCTGTGTGCCACCATGCTGAAGCCCGGGTCCCACGGGAGTCAGAAAGGTTTCTTTGGCTGGTTCAACCGCAACTTTGACCGCAGTGCGGCCTCCTACCAGCGCGGGGTGCGCGGCATCCTCGCCCGCAGCGGCCGCTTTATGCTGCTGTTTGTGGTGCTTGCCGCAGTGATGGTGTTCCTGTTCGTGCGTTCCCCCAGTTCCTTCCTGCCGGAAGAGGACCAGGGTGTGCTGTTTTCCCTGATTCAGACACCGGTGGGGGCAACCCAGGAGCGCACCATGGAATCGGTGCAGAAAGTGGAAGACCACTTCCTCAACAATGAAAGTGCGCTGGTTGAGTCGGTGTTCTCGGTACAGGGCTTCAGTTTTGCCGGTAGTGGCCAGAACAATGCCATGGCATTCATCAAACTGAAGGACTGGGATGAGCGCGAGGAGGAGTCCGAGCAGGCCAAGTCGGTCGCCATGCGCGGTATGGGTGCCCTGAGCCGGATCAAGGATGCGATCGCCTACGCCTTCTCACCGCCGGCACTGCCGGAACTGGGCACCTCTGCCGGTTTCGCCATGTACCTGCAGGACAACGCCAACCACGGACACGAAGCGCTGATCAACGCGCGCAACCAGCTGCTGGGTATGGCGGCGCAGAGCCCGCTGCTGACCGGTGTGCGCCCCAATGGCCAGGAAGATACGCCGCAGTTCAAGTTGAAAGTGAACAACGCCAAAGCGTCCGCGCTCGGCGTGTCCATCGGCAGTATCAACAGCACCCTCGGTGTTGCCTGGGGCGGCCAGTATATCGACGACTTTATTGACCGCGGTCGTATCAAGCGCGTGTACATGCAGGCGGATGCGCCGTTCCGCATGAACCCGGAAGACTTCCGCCTGTGGTCGGTGCGCAACAACAACGGTGAAATGGTACCGGTTTCGTCCTTCGCCACTTTTGACTGGGAATACGGCTCACCGCGCCTGGAACGCTACAACGGCGTACCCGCGGTGCAGATCCAGGGGCAGGGCGCCCCCGGCGTGAGCTCCGGTGATGCAATGGCGGAAATGGAACGCCTGGTGAGCCAGTTGCCGGCTGGTTTCGGCCTGGAGTGGACCGCGCTGTCTTATCAAGAGCAGCAGGCCGGTTCCCAGACGACGCTGTTGTATGCGCTATCGATCCTGATCGTGTTCCTGTGCCTGGCCGCACTGTACGAAAGCTGGACCGTACCCACCGCAGTACTGCTGGTGGCGCCGCTGGGTATTCTCGGCGCAGTGCTGGCGAGCAACCTGCGCGGCTTCGAGCGCGACATCTACTTCCAGGTGGCGATGCTCACTACCGTGGGTCTCACCAGCAAGAACGCGATCCTGATCGTGGAGTTCGCCAAGCAGAACCTCGAAGCGGGCATGGAGCTGGTACAGGCCACCATGACCGCGGTGCGCGACCGCCTGCGCCCGATTGTCATGACCTCGCTGGCGTTCGGCCTCGGCGTACTGCCGCTGGCCATTGCCGCCGGCGCCGGTTCCGGCGCTCAGCAGGCCATCGGTACCGGTGTGCTGGGCGGCATGATTGTCGGCACGCTGTTGGGTATTTTCTTCATTCCGCTGTTCTTTGTTGTGGTGCAGCGGCTGTTCGGGGGCAAGCGTGCCTCCGCCCAGGAAGACGTTGTGTTTGCGGAGTCACCGGCCGTCGAGGCAAAAGGTGAAGTCCGCAGGGTAGCGTCGACAGACCCGGCGTAATCCGGAACCCTGTCTGTCACAGCAACCAGTCAGTTACAACCGTCTGTAAACCTTGGCCGGGTGATGCGCAAGCAGCCCGGCCTTTTTTATGTGCGCTTGTAGCCGGACAGTGACAACCGCTAGACTTTTGACTCCGAAACCCATGCGGATTGATTTATGCCGGATTCTTCCCTCAAACCTCGGCGCGACAGCCGGCTGCAGGGCAGTGTGTCGTTTACGGGCGGCGGCAAGGCGTCGTTCGCCGCTGCGCAGGCGCAGTTGCTCCGCGCCATTGGCGAGTGCGGCTCCATTTCCGCCGCGGCCAAGGCGGTCGGCATCAGCTACAAAACCGCATGGGACCGGATCGATGCCATGAACAACCTTTCCTCCGCGCCGCTGGTGGTGCGCAGTGCCGGTGGCACACAAGGCGGAGGCACCGCACTGACGGAACTGGGGCAAAAGGTTTTATGGGGGTTTTCCGCACTGGAAGAGGAACACGCACTGTTTCTGCAACGGATCGGGCGCAGGGTGCGGGAATTTTCCGATATCGCAGATTTTGTCGGGGCAGGAACCATGAATACCAGTGCACGCAACCAGTTTCGCGGCGAGATAACAGCCGTCAAGCCCGGCGCGGTCAACGCGGAAGTCATTCTGGATATCGGCACCGATCAGCCACTGGCAGCGATTATCACCAACGACAGCGTGGATGCACTGGGTTTGCAGCCCGGCGCAATTGCGGTCGCGCTCATCAAGGCCTCCTGGGTCATCCTCGCGAAAGGCGATGCGCTGAAAACCAGTGCCCGCAATCAGTTGCGCGGACAGGTAAGCAGAATTGAATCCGGTGCGGTGAACAGTGATGTAACCATCGCCATTGGCCCGGGAAAATCCATCAGTGCCATCATTACCAATGAGAGTGTGAAAGAACTGACATTGGCCGTTGGCGACGAAGCCTGTGCCCTGTTCAAGGCGTCCAGTGTGATCCTGATGGTGGACTGACGGGGTTTTCAGCGCACGATGGCAACGGACTTGATTTGCGCCCACAGCTCGCTTCCAGTATCCAGTGCTAACTGGTGCTGCGAACGGCGGGTGATACGGGCGATCAGGCTGGTCGCGGCGGCGCGCCGGGAATCGTCTCCGTGTAGAAGCTGCAGCTGTACCAGCACCATTGCCGGGTCGCGGTCCGCCCGGATCTCCTGAACCCGTACTGGCAACCGGTTGAGAATACTGGATTCGCTGTTTACATCCCGTGTAAGGCTGATATCCCGCGCCAGTATGCGTACGCGGATAGATTCACCCAGCGCTTCTCCACTGTCCCGCAGCCAGAGGTCGCCGCCGTCAAACTGTGCCCGCTGCAAGTGCCATCGAGAGTCCCGTTCGGCAATGTTCGCCTCCAGCACTACCCCCAGATCGTCACCCAGTTGTACCGGGAAGTCGGTACGCGAAAGTAATTCCGGGGCAGGGCCGCTGCTGACAATTCTGCCGTTTTCCATCAACAGCAGATGATCCGCCAACCGCGCAATCTCTTCCACTGAATGGCTGACGTAGAGAATCGGGATATCCAGGGTCCGGTGCAGGGTTTCCAGGTACGGTAGGATTTCGCGCTTGCGCATCTGATCCAGTGCCGCCAGGGGCTCATCCATCAGTAGCAACCGGGGTTTGATCAGCAGCGCGCGGGCGATAGCGATACGCTGTTGCTCACCGCCGGACAGCGCCGCCGGGTATTGCGCTAGCAGATGGCCGACGCCCATCAGTTCGACAACCCGGCGGTACTCCTGCACGGAGACTTTTTCGCGGGCGCGCTTGCGCGCGAATTCCAGGTTGCCGCCGGCGCTGAGGTGGGGAAACAGGCTCGGTTGCTGGAATACAAATCCCAGGGGCCGCCGGTGAACCGGCAGGGTATTGCGGCGGTTGCCCGGCGCCTGCCAGACCTCGCCGTTGACGCTGAGGCTGCCATTGTCACAGCGCTGTAGTCCCGCAATGCAGCGCAGCAGCGTGGTCTTGCCACAGCCGGAAGCGCCGAAAATCCCGCTGATCCCGCTGCCGGGAAGATCCAGTTTTACGTCGAGGGCAAAGTGGTCAGAACCGCCGTTGCGGGAGAGAGGCAGGTGAAAGTGGCCGCTTATCCGGCGGCTCGATTCCGCACTAGGTGCCATAGCGCATCCCCGCGGCAGCTTTGCGATGTTGCAGCAGGTACAGCAACAGCAGCACAACAAACGAGAACCCGATCATCGCGGCGGAAAGCCAGTGCGCCTGGGTGTATTCGAGAGCCTCCACATGGTCGTAGATCTGCACCGAGACCACGCGGGTTTCCCCGGGAATATTGCCGCCGATCATCAACACCACCCCGAATTCCCCCACGGTATGGGCAAAGCCCAGAACTGAAGCAGTGAGAATACCGGGCTTAGCCAGCGGCAGGGTAACGTGCCAGAAACGGTCCCAGGGGCCCGCGCGCAAGGTGGCAGCCACTTCCGACGGGCGCCCGCCCTGGGCCTCGATCGCATTCTGAATGGGCTGCACCACAAACGGCAGCGAATAGAGCAGTGAGGCTATCACCAAACCCCAGAAGGTGAAGGGCAGGGTGCCGAGCCCCAGGGCTTCGGTCAGCCGACCCATGGGGCCACTTGGCCCCATAAATACCAGCAGGTAGAAACCGAGCACCGTAGGGGGCAGCACCAGCGGCAGCGCGACCACTGCACTGACCGGCCCCTTGAAAAACGAACGGGTTTTCGCCAGCCACAATGCCAGCGGCGTGCCCAGAATCAGTAGCAGTAGGGTGACCGTAGTTGCCAGCCGCAGCGTCAGCCAGATGGCGGTAAGGTCGGCATCACTCAGCATCACTCAGCATCACCACTCTGGGAAGATTTCTCCGGCAGCTGCGCAACGATACCGTAGCCGTAGGACTCGATAATCTTGCGCGCCTCAGGCCCCTGGATAAAGCGCCAGAATTCTCGCAATACCGACTGCTTTTCCGCGCTTTTCAGTATCACGGCATCCTGGCGGATCGGGTTGTAGAGCTCTTCCGGTACCACCCATGCGGATCCTTGAGATACCCGGCCGTCACGCAGTATCTGTGACAATGCAACGAACCCGAGTTCGGCGTTCCCACTGGCGACAAATTGGTAGGTCTGGGCAATGTTTTCGCCGAATACCCAGCGGCTGCGGTTTTGTTCCGCCAGCTGCAAATTCTGCAGTACCTCCAGTGCCGCGGCACCGTACGGCGCGAGTTTCGGGTTGGCAAGGGCGAGCCGGTTGAATTTGCCCTGTTTCAATACCTTCCCTTGATCGTCCACATAATCTGGCTGCCTCGACCAGAGCGCGAGTTTGCCCTCGGCGTAGGTAAAGCGACTGTCGCCATTCGCCAGCCCGAGTTCAACCAGGCGCGCGGGTTTACTCTGGTCCGCGGAAAAGAACGCCTGATAGGGCGCGCCGTGACTGATCTGCGCGAATATCTTGCCGGAGGAGCCAAAAACCAGTGCTACCCGGTGGTCGCTTTGGGCCTCGAAGCGGGCGGCAATTTCCCGCATTGGCGCGGTGAAGTTTGAGGCGACGGCGATGGTCAGCTCTTCTGCCCGGACAAAGCTGGTCGGTAGCAATAGCGCCAGAAGCGGGAGCAGTCTCCACATCATCGCCAGAGGTTTTGGCTGCAGGATGCAACGCATGTTCATTACCAGGGTTCGGCTTTTACTCCCGCAAGACCTGCTCTCGGGGCTGCGACATTTATGCGCTATATAGTTGGGTATATAGCGCGTTTTTGCAAGTCGGGGTTGATAGTGCTTACCGATTCTTCTCGCTGTCCCTGTCGCATTTGGCCGCAAAGCGCTGGTTCTGTGGCTGCAGCGCTAAATCCGCCCGCCTGGTGTAAGATTCGCAGCGGCTTGCGCTACTAACGTAGTGTAATCCGGAAATATCCGCCGTATCCGAGATGAGATTCGAGTCATGCCCGACGACGCCGTTACCGCACAGAAAAGCCAGGGTGGCGAAGTTCCGCTGGAATCACTGCAGGATCCGCACTTTTTGCAGAATCTGCGCCAGCAGATGGTGAAATTCGCCCGTCTGCAGTTGCGGGATGAGGACCTGGCGGAAGACGCAGTACAGGAAGCGCTGGCGGGCGCGCTTAAAAATGCGGATTCCTTTGCCCGGCAATCGGCACTGCGTACCTGGGTCTTTTCCATTCTCAAATACAAAATCGCGGATGCATTGCGCCACCGCCAGCGGGTCATTGCCAGCAGTGAATTGGGCGATGACGAGCACCGTGAGCAGGCGTTTATGGATGCCCTGTTCAAGACTAATGGGCACTGGCATAAAGCCGAGCGCCCCACCAGCTGGTCCGGCCCCCAGGGCGGGGTGCAGAGTGAACATTTCTGGCGCGTCTTCGATGCCTGCCTGAACGGGCTGCCGGAAAAGCAGGCGCGGGTATTTATGATGCGTGAGTTCATCGAGCTGGAGTCCGAGGAGATCTGCTCGCAACTGGATCTCACTACCAGCAATCTGTATGTAATCCTCTACCGGGCGCGAATGCGCCTGCGGAAATGTCTTGAAAGCAGCTGGTTTTCGCCCGATGAGCGCAAGACCCTGAGGAAGGAGGGGCGCAAATGATGGATTGTAAAAAGGCTACGCGCCTGGCTTCAGAGTCACAGGAGCGCAAACTGAAAACCGGTGAGAAGCTTGAGTTGAAACTGCACCTGGCGATCTGTTCCGGTTGCCGAAACTTTGCCCACCAGGTGGGTATCTTGCGCGGACTGGCGAGGGACTATGCACGGGGAGAAGAGAAGGCTCCGCCACAAGATCAACCGCAAGACGCCGGCAAAAGCAGCCCGGAAGAGTAGGGCTGCTTACTGATACATCGATCTAGGAAACTGGGTCACCCGAAGTCTTGCCGTACCAGAAGTGGTAGAAGTCTTCGGTCACCTTCTGTTCGATGTTGGTGGCATCTTCCCGCGGGCAGAACAGGGTGACGGTGAGCACATCGTGCCCCAGTTCGTTGGTGGAGATACAGATCTTCGGCTCGGTACTGGCCAGTTCCACACCCATGCGGTTTTCAATCAGCTTGCAGTAGCGTTCCGCTACTTCTTTGAATGAATCGCAGTGCTCTCGCACCCGCTCTTCAATGTACGCCTTGGCGATAAACGGGTTGCCGCCCTTGTTCTCGCGCACGATGGAGAAATTGTGCTCGATATAGCGCCGCATGAAGTTGTAATTTTTTACCGGCTGGGAAAAGAACACGCTGTTGGGTACATACAGGGTGGTACCGGTATAGCCATTGCCCAAGCCATGGGGGTCGATTTCCAGTAGGGTGGTGCTGAGCCAGTTGTTGTCGATCACCTCGCCGAACTGCTCGCCGATCTTTACCCAGTCACCGATGGTGAACGAGCGCATGCTGGCCTGGTAAATTCCCCCAACCAGACACTGCACCACATCCCGCAGGGCAATCACGATGGCCACGGAGAAGGCCGCAATGGACAGGGCGAAGTCGCGCAGCTCGGAACCCCAGATCGCAAACAGGCCGATCACCATCAGCAGGTTGCCGGCATTGTGCACCATATGCACCCGGCGACGGATATCCTGCCGAGACCAGCTGGATTTACGAAACAGGGTAGTGAGCAGAATACGTACCAGTATCAGCCCCGATACCAGAATCAGGCTGAGTACGAACTTGTGTTGAATCAGGGTGTGGAGCAACTCGGTGGGCATGGGCAATCCAGCTAATACAGTGCCTTGGACCGGTGACTACCGGCGAGAGGAAGGATAGTAGCATTAGAGGGCAAATTGAACCTTTGTGTGAAGATCACGTCTCAGAACCGGATGCAGACAGCGGTCAAACCTTCCCCCTGGAGGAATTGGAAAGCCGGCGTTCAGTCTGATACATTCACCACACCTGAATCGAGTAAATGGGTATCGGTACCTGCCGTGAACGTTTTGCGCCTGAGCTATTTGCTGATCGCACTGCTGTTATTCCAGACCGCAGTGGCGTTTTACGATAGCCACGAGGAAGTTCAGGACATCAGTACCCACGTGTCGCCACACCACCTCGACAGTGAGGATGAGTCGAACGACACTGCGAATCCCGACCCAGTATCCCCTCAGCAGCCGTCATTTGTGAAAGCAGATTTTTCCGCTGACGGGCCCGACCTCGATTTCTGCCACCACTGCTGTCACTGTCACGGCTGTGGTTTCGCCGGTGTGCCCGGCGATCATCTCCCGTCGCTGGCGTATGGTGCCGGTATCCACGCGGGGCCGCAGAATCCCCCGAATCCAAGTCGCTATCTCAAAGCCCTTTACCGCCCTCCCATTTTCCCGGCCTGAGTCTCTGACCCTGTGGGCACAGCTTTCCTGTACCCGCTTCCCTGAGATGTGACCCGGGAGAACCCCATGATGTATTACTGTGCGCGCTTTATCGGCGCGCCGAATCGCCGTGCGCTGGTTGCGGTGACACTGCTGTTCTGCCTGATGCTATTGCTGGCGCAGGACACAATTGCCCGATCGTCAAGATTGCTTACCCTGGCAGAAGCCATACAGCACACTCTGGCGCAAAATCCACGACTGGCGGTGTACCGCCTGCGCGATAGTGCACTGGTGGGCGAGGCGCAGTCGGCAGCGTTGCGGCCGCCGGCATACCTCGGTGCCGAACTGGAAAACTTTGCCGGCACCAACGGTGCGGAAGCGGCGGAGCTGACGGTTTCCCTGTCATCGGTGATCGAACTGGGCGGCAAACGGGAGGCCCGTATAAGCCGGGTCGAAGCTGCGCGGGCGCTGCTGATGGCGGAAGAACAGGCGGAAGCGCTGACCCTGATGGGAGAAGTGCTGCGCCGCTATACCGATGTACTTGCGGCCAAAGAGCGTCTGGCGCTGGCGGACGACGCTGTGTCGCTTGCGCGGGAGACACTCTCTGCGGTAGACCGCCGGGTGGATGCCGCCGCGGCGCCAAAATCAGAACGGCTGCGGGCGCAGGCGGCACTGGCCGAGGCCCGCCTTTCCTTGCAATCCGAATCGCGTCAGTTGCAGGTGCGCAAACGCGCACTGGCGACCCTGTGGGGTAGTCCGGACGACGACTTCTACGTCGACAGTGCCGCGCTCTACAAACTGCCTCCTATCGCCGGTTTCGAAGAACTTTATGCCGCGGCGGAACACAACCCCGCGATCGCGAAGTTTGCATCAAAGGAGCGTTTGCGGGCGGCGGAATTGCGGCTGGTGGAAACCCAGTCGAGCCTGGACCTGGCCTGGTCTGTAGGGCTGCGCCAGTCCCGTGAACTGGACGAAACGACACTGGTGGCGGGCGTTGAAGTGCCGTTGTTTTCGGACCGGCGCAATGCCGGTGCCAGAGTGGCCGCTGAGGCGGAGCGCGCGCAGGTGGCGCTGGAGCGCGAAACCGCATTGCTACAACTCAACACACAATTGTTCCGCGCTGTCAGCGGCAGGGAGCAGGCTGTGACCACGGTGAACGTCCTCCAACAATCCATTGTTCCCGCGCTCGAATCCGCCCTCGCCGAAGTCGAGCGGGCCTATCGGCGCGGGCGCTATTCGTACCTGGAGTGGATTGCCGCCCGGGATGAACTGTTACAGGCCCGGCGGGCACGTATCGATGCCGCCCGCGCCGCATTGCGCTTCGGTGCCGATATTGAGCAGCTGACCGCGGCCCCGGCGCTGCCGATGTCGGCGCCCTCGGACAGCAAATAGAATTTGAGAAATACCATGAAAAAGATTTTGAGATATGCCGGAGCGGCAGCACTGGCCCTGGCGGTACAGATTGCGCAGGCCTACGGAGCAGAGACCCAGGCAAAAACTCCCTCTGACCACCAGGATACGCATGAGGTACGCATTCCGGAAAAAACCGCACGGGAGGCGGGTATCGAAACAGCGGTGGCGGGCCCCGGGGATGTCCGGCGCAGCGTGACTTTGTATGGAAAAACTGCGGCAGATCACAGCGCTATTGCACATCTCCGTGCCCGGTATCCGGGGCCGGTAGTCTCCGTTCAAGTAAAACTCGGCGATCAGGTGCAAAAGGGGCAGCAGCTCGCGGTAATCGAGTCCAATGACAGTCTGCAGCGCTATTCACTGCTCGCGCCCATCAGCGGACAGATCATCGACAAGGCGGCCAGCGCGGGAGAGTACAGCGGTGACCGCGAGCTTTTTACCATCGCCAACTATGACGAGCTGTGGGTGGAGCTGCAGGTGTTCGCCGGCCACCGGCCGGAAATTACACGCGGTCAAAGGGTGCGAATAAGCGCGGGAAATCTCCAGGTGGATTCCAGCATCGCCAGTCTTGCGCCGGCCGCTAGCGGCCAGCCATATGCCATCGCCCGGGTGGCGCTGGACAACCGCGACAACCAGTGGACCACGGACATGATGGTGCAGGGGGATGTGGTTGTGGGGGCGTTTGCGGCGCCGGTTGTGGTCGACAACCGCGCGTTGCAGCCACTGCGGGGCGCGACGGTAGTGTTCGTGAAAAACGGTGATCGCTACCGGGCGCAAAGTGTAGAGCTTGGCCGTCGAGGCCGCACGGTTACCGAGATCGTCAGTGGGCTCAACGCAGGGGAACGCTATGTCACTGCAAATAGTTACCTGATCAAGGCAGATATCGAAAAGTCCGGTGCCGGACACCATCACTGAGGGAGGCTTGCAATGATTGAATCCATTTTGCGCCTTTCGATCGAGCGGCGCTACCTGGTGCTGTCACTGACACTGGTGCTGATCGGCATCGGTATCTGGAGTTACCAGCGACTTTCCATCGATGCGGTACCGGATATCACCAACGTACAGGTACAGATCAATACCAAAGCGCCCGGGTATTCGCCGCTGGAGGTCGAACAGCGTATTACCTATCCGGTGGAGACCGCACTGTCCGGGCTGCCAAAGCTGGCGTACACCCGGTCGCTTTCCCGCTACGGGCTGTCGCAGGTTACTGTGGTGTTCGAGGAGGGCACCGACCTCTATTTTGCCCGCAACCTGATCAATACCCGGCTTGCCGTGATCAAGGGTGCCTTGCCGCCGGGCCTGGAGCCGGAAATGGGCCCTCTGGCGACCGGTCTCGGGGAAATATTCATGTACACCGTGGAAGCATTGCCCGGTGCTCGCGGGCCTGATGGCAAGCTCTACGACGCAATGGCCTTGCGCGAAATCCAGGACTGGATAATCAAACCGCAGCTCTCGTTGGTGCGCGGCGTCACCGAGCTGAATACGATCGGTGGATACAACAAGCAATACCACGTGACACCCGATCCGCAGAAAATGCTCAACTTCGGGATTTCCATGGCGGATGTTGCGGAGGCCCTGCGGCGCAACAATACCAACCGCGGAGCGGGTTTCGTTGAGCGCGATGGCCGGCAACTGCTGGTTCGTTCCCCTGGACAGCTCGAAAAGATCGAGCAGATAGACAATGTCGTGGTCACCAACCGCGGCGGAGTGCCGGTGAAAATACGTGATATTGCGGAAGTCGCCATCGGCAAGGAACTGCGTACTGGCGCAGCGACCAGGGATGGCCGGGAAACCGTACTCGGTACGGCCATGATGCTGGTGGGTGAAAACTCCCGCGCGGTGGCCAGGAATGTTGCCAACGCTTTGCAACAGGTGCAGGGATCACTGCCGCCGGGTGTCAGGGTTGAAGCCGTCTACGACCGCACCACACTGGTGGACAAGGCCATCGCGACTGTGCAGAAAAACCTGTTAGAAGGCGCGTTGCTGGTGATTGCGGTGCTTTTCCTGTTACTGGGAAACTTGCGCGCAGCCATCATCACCGCGGCGGTAATACCGCTGGCGATGCTGGCAACGATTTTCGGCATGGTAAAAACCGGAGTGTCCGCCAATCTTATGAGCCTCGGCGCGCTGGACTTCGGGCTGATAGTGGACGGCGCGGTCATCGTGGTGGAAAACGCGATTCGCCGGCTGGGAGAGGCACAGCGTACGAGGCAGGCACCGCTGCCGCTGGATGAGCGGCTCGACCTTGTATTCAGGGCAACCAATGAGGTAATCCGCCCGAGCCTGTTCGGTGTGCTGATCATTACCGTGGTGTACATCCCGCTATTCACCCTTACGGGGGTGGAGGGCAAAATGTTCCACCCGATGGCGATAACCGTGGTAATGGCTCTGCTGTCTGCGCTGGTGCTATCGCTCACTGTGGTACCTGCAGCGGTGGCAATCTTTCTTACCGGCAAGATCAGTGAACGGGAAAACCGCGCAATCACTGCGGCCAAATCCCTGTATCGCCCCCTGCTGCTTGCGGCGTTAAAAGTGCGCTGGCTGTTGCTGTCGGGTGCGTTTGCGCTGGTACTGTTTTGCAGTTGGCTCGCCACGACCCTAGGTACCGAGTTTATTCCGCAACTGAACGAGGGAGATATTGCCCTGCACGCACTGCGCATTCCCGGCACCGGGCTCGAGCAGGCGGTGGAAATGCAGGCGCTACTCGAAAAGAAACTTGCCGAATTTCCCCAGGTCGACAAGGTGTTCGCCAAGACCGGTACCCCGGAAGTGGCTACCGACCCGATGCCGCCGAATGTCACTGACAATTTTTTGATCCTGAAGCCCCGCGAGCAGTGGCCGGATCCAGGGCTCCCGAAAGCGGAGCTGGTGGCGCAAATTGAACAGGCGGTAAGTCAATTGCCCGGCAACAACTACGAGTTCACACAGCCGATTCAGATGCGTTTCAACGAACTGATTTCCGGGGTGCGCGCAGATCTCGGCATCAAGATTTTTGGCGATAACCTGGACCAGCTGGTGGCCTCGGCCGGAAAAATACTCGCGGTGCTGCAAACCATAGAGGGAGTCGCCGATGCGCGGATGGAGCAGGTGGAGGGATTGCCGGTGCTGCAGGTTGTACCCCGGCGCACGGCACTGGCCCGCTATGGTCTGGATGTCGACTCGTTGCAGGAGCTGGTGGCAACCGCAATTGGCGGTGCTTCCGTTGGACTGATCTACGAGGGCGACCGGCGTTTTGAACTGGTGCTGCGCCTGCCGGAAACATTGCGCCGGGATATCGATGGCCTTAAGGATCTGCCGGTCCCCTTGCCCGATGGCAGCCAGCTCGGCCGCTATGTACCGCTGTCTGAGGTGGCGCGGCTGGAGTTTGTGCCAGCTCCCAACCAGGTCAGCCGGGAAAATGGCAAGCGCCGGATAGTGGTCACCGCCAATGTGCGGGAGAGGGACCTGGGCTCGTTCGTCGATGAGGCGCGCAGGCGAATCGCAGAAGAGGCACCACTACCGCCGGGTTACTGGCTGGATTATGGCGGCACCTTTGAGCAGCTGGAGTCCGCGAGCAAGCGGTTGTCACTGGTGGTACCGCTGACACTGGCAATCATCCTGGGACTGCTGGTAATGGCTTTCGGCTCACTCAAGGATGCGCTGATCATCTTTACCGGGGTGCCGCTGGCACTGACCGGTGGCGTTCTGGCGCTGTGGTTGCGGGATATGCCGCTGTCTATTTCCGCCGGCGTCGGCTTTATTGCACTGTCCGGTGTGGCAGTATTGAACGGCCTGGTAATGCTGTCGTTTATCCGCCAGTTACGGCAGGAGGGAAGTGCACTGATTGCTGCGATCATCGATGGCGCCATGACCCGGTTACGCCCGGTGTTGATGACGGCGCTGGTGGCAAGCCTGGGCTTTGTGCCGATGGCGCTGAATACCGGCACTGGCGCCGAGGTACAGAGACCGCTGGCCACCGTGGTGATAGGAGGAATCCTGTCTTCCACACTGCTGACGCTGTTCGTGCTACCGATACTGTATCGGATCGTGCATCGGGGCGAAGAGTCCGCGCCAGCGGATTTCACGGCTGATGACTCACCGGCTTCTTACCAAGTTGAATGACCAGTAGCCGAGAGCGATTCACGATTATTTGCCGCTTTGTGTACGGAAATTGCAGCGGCTGAAGTTAGGCGGGGCAAAGCGGGTCCCGCCGGACCTGATGTTACCGTACGGATAAGGAACCTGAGTTATGGATACTCCTGATCACCAGCTGCGAATGAGTGTTTTGATGACGCCGGATATGGCCAACTTTACCGGCAAGGTACACGGCGGCGAGCTGTTGTCCTATCTGGATAAAGTGGCCTACGCCTGCGGGAGCCGCTATGCCGGGACCTACGTGGTCACCATGTCGGTGGATCGGGTATTGTTTCGACAGCCGATCAATGTGGGTGAACTGGTGACCTTCCTGGCGTCGGTCAACTATACCGGCAATACTTCCCTGGAAGTGGGGATCAAGGTGGTGACCGAAGACATTCGCAACAAGGTCGTGCGTCACACCAATAGTTGCTACTTCACCATGGTGGCGGTGGGTGACGAGGGGCGCCCGGTCCCGGTGCCAAAACTGGTACCGAAAACCGAGGTGGAAAAACAGCGCTTTGAAGCGGCAGTACTGCGGCGCAAACTGCAGCAGCAACAGGAGGCCGCACACGAAGCTATCAAGGCCAGGGTGCGCGGTGTGCCGGCCTGATTTTAGTTGCGCGAGCTTCGTTTTGCCGGCTTTTAATTGCCCTGAACCTGGCTTTTTAGGGCCTGGCCGAGTAGCCGGAAGTATTCGGAAAACGCCCGGTTGATACGCTGGCGATGTTCGCCCGTGGGGTAGAGCCCCATGCGCGCTTCATCTGATGCCTTGGTGCCGGACACCAGGAAATTGTTGCTGATGCTGGCGTCCTGTACAAAGGCCTCGAAGGCACGGGCGCTGATTTCCGCAGGGTCGCTGTAATAGATGCAGCCATTTGCCTTGTCTGCAGTACAGGATATACGGAACAGTTCGCTGGGGTTTTCCCCGCTCTGATCCAGCATTATCGCCCTGAAGCAGGCAAACAGGCGGTCATTGATCGGGTGGGGTACCGGTGTGGCGCCTTTCAACCAGGCTTCCGAGGCGTAGCGGCCGGAGCCGCGGGTTGTCGAACCGACATCACTAAAGGCCTTGTCGGCCAGGTAATGGTCCAGTGCGTGAAACCACTCGTGAGCAATGGAACCGGGGCCGGCATTTTTGGCCAGGGAAAAACTGCGGGTGGCGGGTTCGTAAAATGCCATCATACCGGGGCGGCCGCCGATACCGTACTGGAATGACAGTGTCTCGCGCAACGAGATCAGTATTTCCGGCCCCTGCAGGATACTCATCAGATCCACCAGCGCATCGTAAAACAGGCCGGCAGCGCGGTCCCGTTCTTCCCGGGTTACCCAGCGGCCGATACGGATCGAGCTGAACCCAAAACGCTTGCGCACGTCCGCGAAGCTTACCGGTTGGGTTCGCGGGCTGGCTCCACGGCGGTAAAATTCCCGCGCCAACACCTTGCTCACTGGTTCCCCCAAAAATTGTGCAGGGCGGTGGAAAGGGCATTCCCGTCACGACAGACATGCGGCCGCCAGTGCTCGGGAAACAGGTTGTAATAGAAGGGGTCCATAAATCGGTCATCTGCCAGTATCAGCACACCGCGATCTGACTCGGTTCGAATTACCCGTCCGGCCGTCTGCAATACCCGGGTCATGCCGGGATAGCGGTAGGCAGCATCGAAACCACTGTCATTTCCCGGCAGGGTATTTTCGCAGCCTGCGCGTAACAGCTCCTGTTCCAGGTTGACCTGTGGCAGGCCAATGCCGACAACGATGGTACCCACAAGGCGCTCGCCAACATAGTCCACACCTTCGCCAAAAATCCCCCCCATAATGGCAAACCCCAACGTCCGCTGCCCCTCATTAAACCGGTGCAAAAAAGCAGCGCGCTCGTTTTCGCTGGCATTGGGTCGCTGCTGGAGCAGCGCAATATCCGGGAAAAACTCCGTAAATTTCTCCGCTACCTGCTGCATAAACTGGTATGACGGGAAGAACACCAGGTAGTTGCCCGGGCGGCTGCAATATACCCGGCCGATCAGATCACAGAGCGCTGAAAATGCGTGCTGCCGCGCACGGTAGCGGGTGTCTATAAACGGACAGAGGAATACGCCCAACTGTTCACTGTCGAACGGCGAGGGTAACTGCAGATAGGGGGTTTCCGAGCGGAATCCCAGTTGCTGATAGAAATACCCCGCGGGCCGCAGGGTCGCGGAAAATGCGATAAGCCCGTGAAACTGCCGGAAGCACTGGGCTAGGTAGCTCGCGGGGTTCAGGCACAGGAGCTTGATCTGCTGTTCCTCCCAGGGCGCGCCCGGGTTTTCCGTACGCGTGATGCAGCGGTGCTGGTCAGCCTGCAATTGCTCGATACAGAGATAGCGATACAGGTTTTTCAGCCATTCGCCGATAGCGTCCGGGGCGGACTTTGATTGCTCCGATAACAGGCTGATGGTTGTCGCCACCTTTTCCGCCGCGCGGGAAACTGCGGTTGGGTAGGCCTCTGGTTCACTATTTGGCAACACCCAGTGCTCGCTGCCCGGTTCGCTGCGGGTCGCAGCTAACTTCCGATCTTGCCGGCACCGGGACACCCATTGATCGACGGCGCGTACCAGAGACTGAATGCTGCGGCGGAGGGCGGGGTGGGAGTCTTTGCACTCCGCAGCCGATCGGCGACTTTCCTTGCGGCTGAGGCTCGCACTGTACATACCGCGCGCGCGGTCGCCGAGGTTGTGCGCCTCATCGATCAGCAGCGCGCGGCGCTGCCCCTGGTCGAGTAGAACATTGAGCCTTACCAGCGGGTCGAATACATAGTTGAAATCGCAAACCACCAGGTCCGCCCACGGCAGCATCTGCAGGGACAGCTCGAACGGGCACAGGCGCAGCTTGTCTGCCACCTCTGCGATAGCATCCGGTGTCAGCAGCGGCGTTCCCAGTAGCTGCTGCCGTGCGTCTGGCAGACGGTCGTAAAATCCGCGGGTGCGCGGGCAGATGCCCTCCGCATCTTTGCTGCACAGGCCGAGGCTGCAGGCGCAGGTTCTGTCGCGGGCCTGGATTTCCAATAGCGACAGTTTGAGTCCATTCTGTTGCAGGCGCGAAATAGACTCCCGTACCACCGCGCGACCGGAGTTTTTGGCCGTGAGGTAGACCACCTGATCAATCTGCTCTTCCCCCACCGCCTTGACTGCGGGAAACAGGGTGCTGATGGTTTTACCGATTCCGGTGGGCGCTTCCACTACCAGTTCACCGCCGTCGCGCAGGCAGCGATAGGCGGCAACGGAAAGGTATCGCTGTCCCGCGCGGTATTCGGGAAACGGAAATGGCAATGCCTTTGCCGAGGCACGCAAGCGCTGCCGATGTTGCTGCCACTGCCGGCGCCAGCGGATATATATTCCCAACGCTTCGCGGGCGAAGGCTTCCAGCTCCGGCCAGGCAAATTCGCGCAACTCGGGGTAGGTCTTTTTGTCTTTGAGATTGTGCCACAACATCTGCAGGGCGATGCGATCATCCACAAGGCACGCTGTCCCATGTTGCAGCAGATAGCAGAAGCCGTAAATCTTGAGCTGCGCCCAGTGCAGTGCACGCAGCGACGGGTTCAGGTTGTCCGGGGAGCAATAGGTGGTCTTGATCTCATCGAGCTGTACCGGGTGATGGAGGTCGCACCGGGGATGCAGGATGTCCACGCGTCCATTGAGCTGTACCGGTTGTCCAAGCCATTCGTACTCTACCTGCAGGCGATATTCCGCCTCACTGGTTTTGGGGCGCTTTTTTTGCAACTTTTGGTGCGCGCGGATGCCTTCCTGGGCGCTGGGGCCGGGTGCCGAGTCACTCACCAGATCGCCGCAGCGACAGGCAAAATCCACCAGCTCGCCCACGGACAGGTGCAGTGGGGCGGGGGCACGCTGTTCGGCGTTTTCGACTGGCTCGGCGGGTATCTGTGTGTCGGGCGGACTCAAGTCACCACCTCATCCGCCGGGGCCTGGGCCCATTCCACATGTAGCACCCGGTGGGGTATGTGGTTGCGCGCAAAAAATGCCAGCCAGCGCTGCTGGTTTTGCTGCAGCCGGTCACCGGGGCCTTTGACCTCCACCAGTTCGTAGCCGCCCGTTGCCGGAAACAGGATCAGATCCGGCAGTCCGCTGCGGTAGTGGGTGATATCCCGCAACAGGCGCTCGAACAATCGGTGCCAGTGGCAAGCGGGAATGCGCTGCAGTGCCAATGCCAGCAGGGATTCTGATAGTGCGTCCCAGGCAACCAGGGGATTGGCTATGCCATGTTTTTCCCGGTAGGTACCCCACACGCGCTGGGCGAGGGTACTTTCGTCGAGTTCCGCCAGCCGCTGTTCGAAAGCCTCCCGGCGCGCGGAGTAAAAATCCGGCGAGCGGAAGTCGCTCGGGGCCACCTGAAACGGATTGAAGAAGGCCCCGGGAAGCGGGGCAAAAAGAATGTCCCAGACATAGAGTCCCAACACGCCGTTAAACAGGCAGTTCTCCACGTAAAAACACTGTGTCGAGTTACCGCCAGTCTGCTGCAACCAGTCCGCCGCCAGCAATTCCACGCATTCCTGCATCGGGGGCACGGTGACGGTTTCCGTGGGTGGCTGGTAGCGCTCAGGTGCAGCCCAGTCTTCCAGCCGCTTCTCGCGTTTTGCCGTGCGGTAGCCAAAGCTTTCCGCAAACACCTGCTCCGCTTCACTGGAGGGGGCAGCCAGGATTTCGCGACACAGCGACAGGCCCCTGTCGATTTCCCCTGACTTGACCGCGATGCGCGCGCGGCGCTCACGGGCCGGAGGGTGGATACATTCCCGGTATAACCGCTCCGCCGCATCCAGTGCTTCAAGGCGTTCGAGCTGTCGCCCCAGGGCCAGCCGCAGGCGGTCCACCCGGCGGCGCAGGGTGGTGTCGCTATCCGGCACCGTGGGGAGTTGCAACGCCAGCCCAAGTATGGCTTCACAACCGCTTTCCACGGCCTCATCCTGCTGTGCCAGACACGCGTAATATCTCTGGTGCCGTTCGATCTGGGCGCGGCTCTGGAATGGCAGGTTGTGCTTGTCGAGGGGGTAGCGTTCGTACTGGTACAGGCCCAGGTCCCGCAGCACCCAGTCGGTCAGGTCCTGGTTCAGGTTGCCGAAGAAGCACAACTTGAAGGTTTCAAAGTGTTCCGCGCCCTGGACTGCAAGTACGGTCTCGCCATCAGCAAAAACTGCGGGATCTTGCGCCTGGTCCAGCAACGCCTGTTCCAGCGCCGGACGTTTGATGGACCGGGGCAGGGGAACCAGGCTCCGGGGCATCAGTTCGGCTTTCGTGAACAGCGGGAGTATTTCTGCCAGGGGAAGGGCGGGGTTGTGCTGCAAGAGCCCGACACCCCGCAGCTCTTCTGTAGCCGCGGCCAGGTCGTCGATTTCCGGGTACGCGAGCTTGTCCTGCCGAAACAGGGCACCTGCAGAGGACGGCACGCCCTTGCGGGACAGCAGCCTCACATAGAGCCGCTGACTGTCCGGCGCCGCAGCATGGAAGTGGTCGAAAAGTGCCCGCTCATCTGGTGACAACAGTGGCTGGTAGCGGGACATCACGAATTCCAGCAATGCGCAGAAATTGACCAGATAATAATCCGGAGCAAGTTCAATTGGGGTGGGCGAGGGCATGATGGTCTGATTCGCGTGCGCGGCTAGTGGGCAAACTCGGGATCGTACTGTGAGCTGTATGGTTATACAGCACTTCGATGCGAGGAACAAACGCGGATGCGACCGTGTATTCGCGACAATCCCCGAGCGGCCTGCATAGACCATGAATGGATCGCCGGTCGGAGTCTAGACTTCTACTTCGAAACAGCACCAACCCTTACCGGAACCGCATATGATTCGTAACTTTCAGGAGCATGCGGCCAATGAGCGCACTTTCCTCGCCTGGATTCGTACCGCCATTGCTGTGGTAGGCTTTGGCATTGCGATCGGGCGGCTGGGCAGCCGGATACCTTCTCCTTGGACAGAAGTTGCGCTGTTTGTAACTGGCGGGGTTGTGGTTTTCCTGTCTTACCTGCGGATGCGCGCCAAGCAAAAGGAGATCGATACTCCGGGGGAATTTTCGGCCGAAGAGCGGCCGTTTGATCTGCTGCTACTCGCCCTGGTCTGCAGCATGTTTGCATTGATGGCTTTCTTCACCCTGCATCTTGTTTAGCCATTCTTCTTTTACAATCATTCAATTCCGGGAAACTAATCGCCGCACTACCTCATTTGGGAAAGAAGAAGAGACTCCTTGGGCTGGGCTGCTGCAATGAGTGCTGTCGGCTATAAGAGGGGAAATTCGTGAAAAATGTCATTGCCGGGTTAAATACGGAAAGCTGAATTGTGAGATTGATGATTGTGGGCGCCACCGGCCTGGTGGGTGGCCATGTACTGGATCTGGCGCTGGCGGACGAATCTGTGGAGCAGGTAGTCGCACCCGTGCGGCAGCCGCTTTCTGCGCGTCCAAAGCTCCTTACACCTAAGGTGGATTTTGATCGGTTGCCTTCCGGAGCGGACTGGTGGCAAGTAGATGCGGTGATCTGTGCACTGGGTACCACCATGGGCAAGGCTGGATCGCGGGAGGCATTTGCCCGGGTGGACCACGATTATCCGCTGGCCATTGCGCAACTGGCCCATCGCAATGGCGTTACAACCTATGTGCTGAATTCAGCCCTCGGCGCGGATCCGAATTCACGCTTCTTCTACAACCGCGTAAAGGGCCAGCTTGAGCGAGACCTGCAACGGGTCAGGTTTGAATCGCTGACGCTGGTACGCCCGGGACTCATCGGCGGACACCGGGAGGAGTTCCGCCCGGGTGAACGGGTGCTGGCTGTGTGTCTCGGCCTGCTCGGCCCGGTGCTGCCGCGACGCTGGCGGATCAATCCCGCGAAAAATATTGCCGCTGCGCTGCTGACGGCAGCACTCGAACACGATCCAGGTATTCATACGGTGGAATCCCAGCACCTAATTTGAATATGTTACGTGCGCTGCCGGATTAAAGCGCCCGTTTAGTCAGTTTTACCCCGTCGGCAATCCGCTCACTGGGATGAAGTACGATGACCTCTCCGGGCTTTACCCCCGACAGGATTTCTGCGGTCTGGCCATTGTTGTGCCCGATCTCGATTTCCGTGCGCACCGCGCGATCACCGATCACCCGGAACAGCGCCCAGGCTTTCTGATGGCGGAAGAGGGCACCGGTGGGCACCTGCATGACATCGTCTGCGCGCCAGGTCTCGATCGCCGCATCCACCCGGTAGCCGTGTCCGAGGCGTGACCAGGTCTGTGCGGGATCGGTGATGTCGACGATCACATTGACCCGCTGCTCCTCAATCCCCAGCGCGGAAATCTTGGTAAATCCGTAGGGTTCCACCAGTCGTACGCTGCCATTGAGAGGGCGATCACCGCCCCAGTTGCTGATAACGACGGACGCGCCCGGCTGCACCTTGACCGCATCCCGGGACAGCAGGTCGATGACTATTTCCAGTTCACCGGGGTTGCCAATTTCCAGCAGTGGGGTGCCAACCGGCACCACGCGCTCACTTTCCTGCAACAACCTGAGAATGCGTCCGCTGACCGGTGCGGTAATCGCGACGGTATCGGCATCCCCACTCCGGGGCGCACCACGTGCCGGCCTGATCAATGCTGCGCGGGCATTATCCAGCTCTCCCAGGCGTACCCGTTCGGCCGCGTGGGCGGTATCCAGCGCGGCTTTGGCGCTGTCCAGGGCCAGTTCATTGCGCTCGAGTTCCACCTTGGAAATGTGTCCCTTCTCCGCCAGTTTGCGCGCGCGCTTCGCGTCCGCGCTGGCAAATTTCAGCTGCGCCTCTGCATCGCGACGCTCGGCTGCCGCAAGCTTGAGTGCGGCCTCGGCACTGCGGATGGCGGCCTCGGCCTGATTGCGGGTGCGTTCATCGAGAAACTGCGGATGGGTGGGCAGCAGTTCGGCGAGTTGCGTTTTCGCCGCGGTTACCGTATCGCCTACCTCACCATCGATACGCAACAGGTAACCGGTGACCGGGGCGGAAACCACGTATACATCGTGTACCCGGGTATACCCTTCATCGCTCACCGCTACCTGCATGGGGCCGCGACTCACCGCGGCCATATCCACCGGTACCGGCTGAGGCATAAACGCATAGATAAAAAACGCCAGCAGTGCGGCGAGCAGGCCGAGTGCGACAATGCGTTTGACGAGTTTGCGGCCCATATGTCCCTCGGCTACTCCCGTGTCTTCAGGACGGCAATCAGGTCGAGCTTCTGCACGCGTCGATTTACCAACAGGCCGGAGGCCAGTGCAGAAAGCACCACGACCAGAGCGGCGTAACCGTAGGTGGATGGGGAGATGATCAGCGGGATACGGAACAGCTCGGTGTTGAACGACTGCACCAGGGTCCAGGCCAGCAGGTAACCGAGGAGGGCACCGATGGGCAAAGCGATCAGGGTGAGCAGTGCCAGTTCGCCCAGCAGGATATAGGAAACCTCACCGCGGGTGAGGCCCAGCACCCGCAGACTTGCCAGCTCCCGTCCGCGTTCGGATAGGGAAATACGCGCGCTATTGTACACCACTCCCAGGGCAATCAGGCCGGCGAATATGGTGTTGAAGAAAACGAAGGTGCCGAGGCTTTCCTGGAGGGTGTCGTAAAATGCTTTCTGCGCCTGTTCCTGCAGGCTGACACCGGCCACTACCGGGGTATTTTTCAGGGCCTGATAAAACGCTTCGGTATGGTCCGGGTCAACCAGCAGGTAACTACCGGAAATGGCGGTATCTTCCTTCAGCATCCGGTTCATTGCCTCGAGATCCATATATGCAGCGGTCCCCATATAGGTTTTTACGACGCCGCTCACCGGAACGTCCAGCTCCGGGCGGCGCCCGGTGCGCACCTCTACCCGCAGCAGCTCTCCCTCGCGCACCTGCAACAGTTCCGCGAGCTTGTCCGACAGCACAATACCCTGCTCGGGAATAGGCACCGGTCGCAATTGTGTATCCACCACCCGGCTCAGCTCCGGGCTCTGGCCGAGGCCGATGATCGCCTCCCTGCGACTGCGCGGCCCATTGCGCAGCACTACCGGTATCGCGCGGAAGGGCTCTGCACTGATCGCGCCGGGCGCGTGCAGCACGTCCTGGATCGCGCGGATATTGCGCGGCTCGACAAAACTGACGGTCACATCCTGGCGGTCGATCACATTGAAACTGATATCCACCATGTAGATCATCGCATCCAGGGAAAAACTGGAGCCGATCAGCAATCCCATGGACATGGCGATGCCGATGCAGGTCATGGCTGCGCGCCGGGGCCAGCGATACAGGTGGCGCAGGATCATGCGCGACGGCTGGTCGATCCAGCGCGCGAGCAATTCCAGCCAGCGCGCAGAGCGACTGTAATCCGGCGGTGGCGGCGGCACCATCGCCACCGCGGGGTCCAGTTGCACCACTCGGCGCACGGAAGAAAATGTGCCGACTCCCGCCACCAGTAAACTGAATCCCACAGCCACAAGATAGACGTCGGGCGGGGCGCGAAACAGCAGGAAAGGAAACTTGAAGTAGTCCTGGTACATGTTCGCCAGGCCGTGGCCGAGCCACAGCCCCAGCACAATTCCGATAACGACCCCCACCAGCGTTACCGCGCCGATCATTTTCATATAGTGCAGGGCAACGGTGGTGTCGCGGTAACCGAAGGCCTTGAGCAGACCGATCTGTTCCCGCTCCGTGTCGATCAGGCGCCCGATCACAACATTGAGCAGAAACGTCGCAACCAGCAGGAAAATGGGTGGCAACAATTTGCCCATGGTTTCCAGCTGGTCGATTTCATTGGTGAGGAACTGGTCGGAGATCTGCTGCTCACGGCCGTAGGCACCGGTGGCACCGTAGCGTTTCAGCAGTCGGTCCAGACGGTCGAGCAATGCCTCTTCATGGCTGCCGGTAGAGGTGAGCAACACTGCCTCGTTGAAGGCCCCGTCCAGGTCGAACGCGTGCCCCAGCGCGTCGCGGCTCATCCACAGAACACCAAAGCGTTTTTTATCCGGGACTATCTCACCGGGGGAAATGGCGTACACATATTCCGGTGCCAGCACCAGGCCGGTAATGGTGAGCTTTTTCTTGGTACCGTTCAGGATTGCGTGCACGTGGTCGCCGGGGAGCAACTTGTGTGCTTCTGCAAAAGCATCCAGCGCCAGGACTTCCTCTTCCCGTACCGGGTCCGGATAGCGCCCCTGGCGCAGTACAAAGTCGTTGATATGGGGGCCGCGAATGGCGGGGAGGGACTGTATCTCCCCGGTGATCGGTGCCACCGCGCCCTCCACATCGAGGATCACTCCGGCGCGAATGCGGGTTTCGGCGCGGCGCACCCCGGGGAGGGCGACGATGGTATCCAGCAGCGCATCGGGGGCGCGCTTCACCGGTGCCCACACATTGGCGAAGCGATAGCGCTCATAGTAGGCCGCACGGGTCTCCGCAAGGGAAACCAGCATGCCTTTCGACATTACATACATGCCGATGCCACAGCCGATTACCAGTGCGATGGCCAGCGCCTGCCCCTTGATGGCCCAGAGGTCCCGCAGCAGTTTGCGATCCAGAGGCTTGAAAAGCTCGAGCATGCGGTTTACCAGCTCAGTTCCCGGGGTTCGCAGGGACGGGCATTCACTTCGGTATGCTGAATCTGGCCATCCGCCATGGTCAGTACCCGGTTCGCCATGCCGGCGATGGCGGCGTTATGGGTGATCACCATAGCGGTGGTACCAAGCTCGCGGTTTACCCGCGCGATCGCCTCGAGGACCACGATCCCGGTTTTACTGTCGAGCGCGCCGGTGGGCTCGTCGCAGAACAGCACCCGCGGTTGCTTGGCGATGGCGCGGGCGATCGCCACTCGCTGCTGCTCGCCCCCGGACAATTGCGCGGGAAAGTGATCCATTCGCTGTCCCAGCCCCACCAGTTCCAGCGCCTTTTCCGGTGACATGGGATCCTGCGCGATCTCCGTCACCAGGGCCACATTCTCCCGCGCGGTCAGGCTCGGAATCAGGTTGTAGAACTGGAATACAAAGCCCACGTGTTCGCGCCGGAACCGGGTCAGGTGGCGATCGTCGAAAGCGGTGAGTTCCTGGTTGTCGAAAAACACGCGGCCGTCGGTGGGGGAGTCCAGCCCGCCGAGGATATTCAACAGCGTGGATTTACCGCTGCCGGAGGGGCCCAGCAGCACCACCATTTCCCCCCGCGGCACCGCCA
Source organism: uncultured Microbulbifer sp. (assembly GCF_913055755.1). GTDB lineage: Bacteria > Pseudomonadota > Gammaproteobacteria > Pseudomonadales > Cellvibrionaceae > Microbulbifer. Next base: position 64,505 of record NZ_CAJXKH010000002.1, on the reverse strand, counting down.
GGTCCACACCGCGCAGGGCATAGACCGTAGATTCACCGCTGCCGTAAACCTTGGTCAGGCCCTCGGCGCGAAATGCGGGGAGCTGTTTGTTGTCCATTAGCGCTGACGCCTCGAGCAGTGAGGGTGACGCGCCTATTTTAGTTGACGGGCCAGCGTGCAGGATTTGTGGCGAAAGGGCTGGAGATTTCTATCCTTGAAAGACTTCAGGCCACTTTGGATGCCGCGCGCAATACGATGAGTGAACCAACGGATAGGACGGGGGCAAGCACCGACACGAGCGCCATTGGCACCATTGCCGAGGTACACGGGCCGGTGGTGGTTATCCATTGCGCCAAGTTGCCGCCCCTGCGCCAGGCACTCAAGGCTACCATCGACCACGAGAGTTACCTGTTCGAGGTACACCAGCACCTGGACCAGCACCATGTGCGCGCCATCACCCTGCATCGCACCGCCGGGTTGCGTCGCGGCATGCCGGTTTTCGATACCGGCGCACCGCTGCACGTGCCCGCGACGCCCGATTGCCTGGGCCGCCTGCTGAATATTTTTGGTGAGCCACTGGACGGGGGCGCGAGCCTGACGCCGCGAGAGTACCGCAATATTCACACGCCGCCGGCGGCGCTGTGGGAGGGAATAGGGACCGGCGATATCCTGCAAACCGGCATCAAGGTCATCGACCTGCTGTGTCCGTTCGTGCGCGGCGGCAAGACCGGACTGTTCGGTGGTGCCGGCGTGGGCAAGACGGTACTGGTGATGGAGTTCATGCACGCGGTGGCATCGCTGCACAGCGGTGTGTCGGTGTTTGCCGGTGTCGGCGAACGCATCCGCGAGGGGCATGAACTGTGGCACGAAATGCGCGAAGCGGGGGTGATGGAGCAGACCCTGATGTGCTTCGGGCAGATGGACGAATCACCGGGAGTGCGCTTTCGCATCGGCCTGTCGGCACTGTCCTACGCGGAATACCTGCGGGATACCCTGCAGAAAGAAGTGTTGTTCGTGATGGATAACATTTTCCGCTTTGTGCAGGCGGGCAGCGAAATTTCCAGCCTACTGGGGCGCATGCCCGCCACCGTGGGCTACCAGCCGACCCTGATCAGCGAAGTGGCGGAGCTGCAGGACCGGATCCTGTCTACCCGGGCGGGCGCGGTGACCGCGGTGCAGGCGGTGTATGTACCCGCGGATGATATGACCGATCCGGCGGTGAGCGCCATCTTCAGTCACCTGGACTCGTCGGTGGTGCTTTCTCGGGCGCAGGCTGGCAAGGGGATCTATCCCGCGGTGGAGCCGCTGCTGTCCAGTAGCCGGATGATGGACCGACATACCCTCGGCGACCGGCATTACGCGGTGGCGGAAGGTGTACGCGAACACCTGGCCCGCTATCGGGAACTCGAAGACATCATCGCCATGCTCGGTATCGAGGAGCTGTCTGCCCGCGATCGCCTGATTGTACAGCGCGCGCGCAAGCTGCAGCGGTACCTCACCCAGCCGTTCAACGTCATCACTTCCCAGAGCGGCATTGCCGGGGTGTCGGTACCGCTCGAGACCACCCTCGGCGATTGCGAAGGCTTCCTGCGCGGTGACTACGATGCACTCTCCGAAGAAGACTGCTATATGCGCGGCGGAATGCGGGATGCCGTGGGGGAGGAGGCACCCTGAGTACCTTCACCCTGGAACTACTCTCGGCCGCGGAGCAGCAGCAAATTGGCGGTGTCGCATCATTTGTTGGCGAAGATGCTTCAGGCAGCTTTGGCATTCTAGCCGGGCACGAGCGCGCAATCACCGTGCTGCTGTTCGGGCTGGCGCGCTTTCGCCAGGTCGATAGCGATTGGCAGTATCTGGCGCTGCCGGGTGGGCTGCTCTATTTTGTCGATAACCACCTGAAAATCTGTACCCGCCACTACCTGATCGACAGCGACTACGAACGGATTTCGGAAACCCTGCAGCGCCAGCTGGTGGCGGAAGAGCGGGAACTCACCAAGATGAAAGAAAGCCTGCGCCGCATGGAAGAGTCGGTGCTGCGCCGGCTGTGGGAACTGGGACGACCCGGTAGCGAATAACCGATGCGACGCGGACAGCCATGACCAGGGACACAGACGAAGAACTGCGCGAGCGGGTAAGGCGCCAGGCCCGGCGTATGAAACGGGCCGAACGGGACCGCCGCACACTGCTGGCCCAGACCATCTACATCGGTACCCTGGGCCTGGTCTTTGTGCTTCCCGTAGTGGGCGGTGCCTACCTCGGACGCTGGCTCGACGGTTTTGCGAGCGGCTATTCCATGCGCTGGACCCTGAGCCTGATCTTTCTCGGTGTGGTGGTCGGAGGTGTAAATATCTATCTGCTGATCAGGGAATAGCAAGCGATGGCCGAGAACGGTGGCGAATTGTCTCCAGAGGTGCTGTTCCAGCTCGGGCCGCTGCAGATCACCAGTACGGTACTCACCACCATCGGTATCGTGGTGGGGATTGCGCTGGCGGCGGGGTTGCTGACGCGCCATCTGCGGGATCAGCCGGGCCCGGTGCAGACCGCGGCGGAAACTGCGGTGCTGGCGATGGAAGATGCGATCCGCGCGGTGGCACCGGACCACGTGAGACTGCTGTTGCCGTTTGTGGGCGGACTGTGGATCTTCCTGGTGGTCGCCAATTTGATCGGGTTGATCCCCGGTCTGCATTCACCTACGCGAGACCTCTCCGCAACTTCCGCACTGGCGATACTGGTGTTCCTGTCAGTGCACTGGTTCGGGATTCGCAGCCAGGGCTTGCGCAGCTACCTGCGCCACTACGTGACCCCGAATCCTATACTGCTACCGTTCCATCTTCTCAGTGAAGTGACGCGCACGGTGGCACTGGCGGTGCGCCTGTTCGGCAACATGATGAGCCTGGAAATGGCGGCGCTGCTGGTATTGCTGGTGGCGGGATTTCTCGCACCGATACCCATCCTGATGCTGCATATCGTCGAAGCGCTGGTGCAGGCCTATATCTTCGGCATGCTGGCGCTGATCTACGTTGCCGGCGGCCTGCAGTTGCAGGAACTCAAACAGACAAAAACACAAGGAGAGAGCCATGAGTGATATGACCTGGTTTACCGGGCTTTCTACGGTAGCCGCGGTTATCGGCATCGCCATCGGCGTACTCGGACCAGCTTTCGCCATGGGCAAAGCGATCAGCAGTGCGCTGGAGGCAATGGCGCGTCAGCCGGAGGCGGAAAAGTCCATCATGCGCACTCTGTTTATTGGCCTGGCGATGATCGAGTCCCTGGCCATCTACGTGCTGGTGATTATCCTCATCATCCTGTTCCGCAACCCGTTGCTGGAATATATCGTCAAGGGCTAGGGTCAAGTCCCGTATGGAACTCAACTGGACCACATTCCTGCTGGAGATCATCAATTTTCTGGTGCTGGTGTGGCTGCTCAAGCGCTTTTTCTACAAACCCCTGCAGGCCGCCATTGCGCGGCGCCAGGCTGCCATCGATCAGCGGATAGAAAAAGCGCGCAAAATGGAGGAGGACGCACAGCAGTTACAGCAGCAATACGAAAAAGATCTGGCAGCTCTGGAGCGCGAGCGGGAACTTGCACGGGAACAATTACAGCGCGAAATCAGCGACGAACGTAAAAAACAGGAGCAGGAGCTGGCGGCGTCGCTGCAGAAGAAACGTGAACAGGCCGCTGTTGTCGAGCAGCGGCAAGCCCGGGAATTGCAGCGACAGCAGCAGCAAACGGCCCTGGAGCAGGGCAGCCGCTTCGCCTCGCGTCTGCTGCAGGAAGGTGCCGGGCCGGAATTGCAGACGCGATTGCAGGCACTATTGCTCGATTCACTGCGCGAAATTCCCGCCGAGCAACTGGCCCGCTGGCAAGACCGGCTCGGGGCCGACGGTGACACCGTGGAAGTCGTCAGCGCTTTTCCACTGGAAGCCGATAGCCGCGGGCAAATTACCCAGGCACTGCAGCGGGCACTGCAGCGCGATGTCCACTGCCATTTTGCTGAAGACAGCGGGCTGATAGCAGGCCTGCGTATCAACATGGGCCCCTGGGTGTTGGGTACCAACGTACGCGACGAGCTTGACGGGTTTGCTCGCCTTGAGCGGGAAACTGTCCGTGACGGATGACCTGTTGCAACGCCGCGCGGATTGGCTGAAAAGTTACCGGCCGCGCCTGCGCATTCGCGAACAGGGTCGGGTGATTTCCGTGGGCGACGGTATCGCCTGGGTCGCCGGGCTTCCCAATGCCGCAATGGATGATCTGCTGGATTTCGACGACGGCAGTCGCGGCCTGGTATTCGATCTCACCGAGGAACTGGTGGGCGCGATACTGTTGGAAGAAACCGGCGATCTTACCGCCGGAACCGCTGCGCGCTTGCGGGGCAAGCCCCTCGGTATTGCGGTTGGCGACGCGCTGCGCGGTCGCATTATCGACCCCCTGGGCAATCCACTGGACGGTGGCGGCGCGCCGGAATGCGTCGGCTGGCAGCCACTGGAAGCCGCATCTCCGGCGATCGTCGAACGGGACTTTGTCAGCCAGCCGCTGTATACCGGCAGCAAGGTACTCGACACCCTAATCCCCATTGGCCGCGGCCAGCGGCAATTGCTGGTGGGGGACGAGGGCCTGGGGCGCAGTTCCCTGGCACTGGATACCGTGATCAATCAGCGCGGAAAGGACGTGCACTGTGTCTACGTGCTGATCGGCCAGAAACGCTCAGCGGTAATCACCACCATTGAACTGCTGCGGGATTACGACGCCCTCGACTACACCACCCTGGTAGTCGCTGAAGCCAGCGCGCTAGCGGGCCTGCAACACCTGGCCCCCTATGCCGGTTGCACCATTGCGGAATACTGGATGCGCAAGGGATTGCACACCCTGGTGGTATACGATGACCTATCCACTCACGCGAAAAACTACCGCCAGCTTTCCCTGCTACTGCGCCGTCCACCGGGGCGCGAAGCCTATCCCGGGGATATCTTTTCAGTGCATGCGCGACTGCTGGAACGGGCAACCTGCCTGAATGCCTCCAACGGCGGCGGCAGTATGACGGCGCTGCCGATCATCGAGACCCAGCAGGGGGAGATCGCCGCCTATATCCCCACCAACCTTATCTCTATCACCGACGGCCAGGTATATCTGGATCGGGAATTGTTTGCCGGCGGATTTCGTCCCGCCATCGATATCGGCAAATCTGTGTCACGCATCGGCGGCCGCGCGCAACACCCGGCGATCAAGCGCGAAGCGGGGCGGCTGAAGCTGGATTACCTGCAGTTCCTCGAACTGGAAATGTTCACCCGTTTCGGCGCCAAACTGGAGGCCAGTATGGAAAAGGCGATCCGAAGGGGCAGGGTGCTGCGCGAAATATTCAAACAGGAACGACTGGTTCCGCTGCCGATCGAGTTCCAGCTGGCGTGGATGATGGCCTTCAACGAGGGCCTGCTGGATAAAACCCCAACCGATCAGGTACGGAGCTTGCTGGAAAATCTGCAGCGGGCGGTGGCGGCCTCCGGACTCACCCTGGACGACAAGCGGGACCGCTGGCGCAGCGAGGTGGATCTCTGGTTAGGCATTGAGGAAAAGGCATGAGTCGCCGCCGCGAGCTGATGCACCAGCAGAAAAAGCTCGGCGAGGCACGGGAAATCGTCTCGGCGATGAAATCCCTGGCATTTATGGAAAGCCGCCGTCTGGCGCGTTTTCTCGCGGTGCAACGACAGGTGGTGCGCACCATGGAAAACGCAGCGGCGGACTTCTTAAAGTTTCATCCCGGGTACCTGGAGCAGCCGCGGTCAGAGGCTAGCGCCCAGCGCCAAATTTTCCTGCTGCTGGGCTCCGAGCGCGGGTTTTGCGGCAATTTCAATGAAAGTCTGCTCGAGGCTCTTGACGAGCGCGAGGGGCACCCACAGACACCGGACGTGATTGCCTGTGGGCAGAAGCTTTACAGCAGGCTGGAAGAACATCCGCGACTGATCACTGGCCTGGCGGGGGCGGCGGTGCTGGATGAGGTTCCGGCGGCCCTGAACGGACTGGTGGAAACACTGACCGAGCTGCAGCGCGGCGATAGAGAGATCACCGTGAGTGCGCTGTTTCACGACCCGGAGCAGGACCAGGTTGTGACCCGGGAATTACTGCCACCGTTTCAGAAGCTACCGGAAGCACAAGTCCCTGTTTCCCATCCACCACAAATCAACCTGGCCCCCCGGGAATTTTTGCTGGCGCTGGTAGACCAGTACCTGTTCGCGGCCCTGCACGAAATGCTGTACGTCTCGCTGATGGCGGAAAACCAGCAGCGTATGCAACACCTGGAGGGGGCCGTGCGTTACCTGGACCAAAATCTCGATGACCTCCAGCGTCGCGGCAACCAGCTGCGACAGGAGGAAATCACCGAAGAAATCGAGGTGATATTACTCAGCGCGAAAAGTCTTGTCCCACGGCGGGGCGAATGAGGGACTGACAGCGGAAAACCTTCCAAATGCGGTCATAACTGAATCAGAACAATAGCTGTGGGAACAGCAGCATAGCCAACCCCAGCAACAGCATGACCAGACCACTGATACCTTTCAGCCAGTGTCCGCTTCGTTCAGACAATTTGCGACTCCCGAGAGCGAGGACCGCTAAGGCGACCATCAGGGCGTCGTCAGCAATGTAGGCGAGGATATAGAGTCCGAGGTAGCCATAATAGCCAGGGCGGCTCAAGTCCTGCTGCGCGAGCACTGCGGTATACACCGCAGGCAGGCCCGCAGTACACAGCAATTCGATAAAATTGACCAGTACAGCGAGCAGGGCAACCCCAACCATGGATGAAATCACCGTATCCGTGCGCAGTATCTTGCGGACCCGCGCGTAGATCCCGGGTTTGGCAGAATCAGGAATGGCCAGGGTATAGCCGCGGTCTCCGCCGAGGAAATCCCGCAAATTGAGCAAGCCTATGGCAATCGCAATTGCCGCCAGCAGCCAGCGCAACCACCTGGAAAATCCCATCACCAGAAACAGGTTCAGCCAGGCGGCCATAAAGGCGTAATAGATCAAGCCGCTGACGATCACAAAAGTACCGGCGATCATCGCCATGCGGTACCGGTCTTGCAGCCGCACCAGAATGGACAGCAAAAACAGCAGTACCCACATGGCACAAGGGTTGAAGCCGTCAATCAGCCCGAGGGCGATGGTAAACAGGGGGAGACCGAGCCTGGCGACACTCAGGTCGCCAAACCCGGCCTCCTCATGCTTTCCCGGCGGTGCTGTAGCTCCCAGTATCAGGCGCTGTAGTTTGGGGCCGGTGACTTCCGGGCTCACAAACCCCACCAGTACCCGCCCGTCGATGACGAAGGTGGGGACCCCCGGCGGCCACTCGCCGGCGCGACGGGAGTGTCGTTCCAGGTCAGCCGACGCCCGGGGATCCGTATCCAGGGAGCGGTAGACAATACGCAGGCCGGGATTTTGCCGGGCCAGGGTTGGCAGGTACTTTTTTGCATCGGCACAGTGTGGGCAGCCCTGGCGCACAAAGACTTCCATTACCCGGGTTTGCTGTGCCTGTGCATTTTCCGCGGCCGCAACCAGCGCCAATACCTGCGCCAATACCAGAGACAAAAACAGCAACAAGCGCAGTAGCCAGAGCGGCTTTCGGTGCAGGGTGCGCGATGGTGACTCAGCTGGATACATCCTGCTCGCCCGTATGCCTCACCAGGTAGTCGACGGTATCCTGCAGGCTTTGCAGGTGTGGATAGTCACTTTCCGGGATGTTCAGTTGAAATTCCTTTGCCAGGGCAATGGCGAAATTCAGAAAGTCCATGGAGTCGAAATCGTATTGATCGCGTATTGGAACCTGTGGATCGAGAGCATCGGGATCGATGTCGGGTGCTACCTGTAACAACTTTTCCAGGGCGCGGGATCTGAGTTCTGCTTCTGTCATAACTTTTCCGGTTCCTGCAACAGCCGGTCAATCTCGGCGAGAAACAAGCCACCGCGGTGGCCGTCGCTGGCGCGGTGGTCGGCGGCGAGACTGGCATTGATGGTGCTGCGCACCCGGGGCTCCCCATCCACCGCGCGGACTCTTTCGACGATGGAACCGAATCCCACAATCGCCAGTTGCGGCGGGTAGATAATCGGAAATACCGTTTCCACGCCCTGTTCACCCAGGCTGGTGACGGTAATGGTGGCATCCTGCAATTCCGAAGCACGCAGGTGACCACCGCGCGCGCGGTTTACCAGGTCGGAAAAATCCGTCATCAGTTTGTCTAGCGATGACATCTGCACATCACGCAGGGCCGGAACCACCAGCCCGCCGCCGCGCAGCGAAATCGCAACTGCTATATGTGCCGCCGCGTGTACCTGCGTTTCGCCATTGGTGAAAAATCCGTTCATCTCCGGCACTTTCCTGAGTGCGAGAGCCACTGCCTTCAGCAACAGCACCGCGTACACCAGACGTTCCGGCAGTGGACGCCGGGCATTGTGTTGTTCCAGCCAGTGCAGCACGGCGGTCATATCGATACTGGTGGAAAGGTAGTAGTGGGGGATCTCCTTGTTGGCGCGCGTCATCGCGGCGGCGATGGCCTGGCGCATGCCGGCCGCCGGTTCTAATTCTGTGGCGCTAGAGGGCTTCGCTTCACGCCCGGGCTCTCGCCGTGTCTCTTGACTTGACTCGGGTTTGTACGCTTGCGTTGCTTCGGCGCTCGGTGCGGCGGGTCCTGCAGCGGCCAGTACGTCTTCCACTGTAATGGCGCCGTCGGCACCGGTGCCACGGATATTCACCGGGTCGATACCGAGTTCACGGGCGCGGCGGCGGGCGGCGGGGGAGATGCGCATGCGTGTAGAGTCACTGACATAGTTCGCCAGCACCGCACCGACGGGAACCCGGGTATCCGGTTCGACGAGGATTTTTTCGATGGTACCCGCATCATAGATTTCGACGTCGATAATGCCCTTGTTGGTTTCCACCGCGACGACAATATCGCCTTTTTTGAACTTGTCGCCGGGTTTGACGAACCATTCACGCAGGGTCGCGTCTTCCATATCTGCGCCCAGTGACGGCAGCCGGAACTCAGACATTTTGCCCCATCACCTCGCGCACTTTGCCGACGATACTTTCCACCTGCGGCAGCGCCGCCTGTTCCAGATGCCGGGGGTAGGGGATGGGAACCTCGGCGGTGCATACCCGGGCCAGCGGCGCGTCCAGGTCATAAAATGCCTGCTCGGCAATGCGCATGCCGATCTCCGCTGCCAGGCTGCCGCTGTGCCAGCCCTCGTCGACGATTATCGCGCGGCGGGTTTTGCGCACGGAGGCGAGAATTGTTTCGTCGTCCAGAGGGCGCAGGGAGCGCAGGTCCAGGACCTCGGCGTCGATGCCCGATTCCGCCGAGGCAGTGGCGGCTTCCAGCGTCTTGTGCAGGTTCCCCCCGTAGCAGATCAGGGTGATGTCCTTCCCCGGGCGGCGGATGGCCGCGCGGCGAATATCGGCGACCGCAACTTCTGTCAATTCCCCCTCGCGGTTGTACAGCGCATTGTGCTCGAAGATGATCACCGGGTCCGGATCCTCCAGCGCCAGCCGCAACATTCCGCGCATATCTTCCAGGGTGGCCGGGGCGATCACCCGCAGTCCCGGTACATGGGCATACCAGCACTCAAGACTGTGGGAGTGCTGGGCGGCGAGCTGGCGCCCGGCGCCGGTGGTCATGCGTATTACCAGCGGTACACTGAACTGTCCGCCGGACATATGTCGCAAGGTCGCGGCGGTATTCACGATCTGGTCCAGGCACAGCAGGCTGAAGTTAACCGTCATCACTTCCACGATCGGCCGCATCCCACCCAGGGCGGCGCCGATACCCGCACCCACAAAGGCGGATTCCGACAGCGGCGTATCGCGGATACGTGTTTCGCCGAACTCCTGCTGTAAACCCTGGCTTATGGCATAACAGCCGCCGTAACGCCCGACATCCTCGCCCATCAGAAAGACGCGTTCGTCCTCCTGCAGCGCTTGGCGCAGCGCCGCGCGCATCGCTTCACGGTACGTTGTGGTCATTCAACTGCTCGCTATTGATTGCAGGTCATTTGTTGTTAGCGGGATTCGGTATACACATCCCTGGTCAGGTCCTCCACCGGCTCCCAGTGACCGCCTTCGGCGAACTCGACCGCGCTGTGGATCTCAGCCGCAGTATCCTTTTCGATCCCGTCGATATCCCGATCATCGATCAGCTGCTGCGCTTTCATCTGCGCGGTGAGTGTGGCGATGGGGCAGAGCTGTTTCCATTGATCTACCTCTTCCCGGTCGCGGTAGAGCTCGGGATCGAACATAGAGTGGGCGCGGAAGCGGTAGGTGCGCATCTCCAGGAATGCGGGCTTTTTGTCTTCGCGGATTCTTGTCACCGCAGCGCGCACCGCGGTATTTACCGAAACCACGTCCATGCCATCGGCGGCACTGGAATAGATACCGTAACTTTCTGCCTTGCGGTGGATGTCGGTGACAGATTCCGACCGGGCCAGCGCGGTACCCATGGCATACAGATTGTTTTCGCAGATAAACAGCACCGGCAGCTGCCAGAGTGCGGCCAGGTTCAGCGACTCGTGGAATTCGCCTTCCGCCACTGCACCCTCGCCGAAGAAACACACGCTTATCCGCTGGCGGTTCTGCATCTTGTCCGCCAGTGCCAGGCCCACCGCCAGGGGCAGGCCACCCGAGACGATGGCATTGCCGCCGTAAAAACGGGTTTTGGCATCAAACAGGTGCATGGAGCCGCCGCGACCACCGGAACAGCCTTCGCGCTTGCCGTACATTTCCGCCATGATCGCGTTCATGGAAATACCGCGCAGCAACGCGTGGCCGTGTTCGCGATAGGTGGCAACTACCGCATCCTCGGCGCTCAGTTCGGGCATGCTACCGGCGGCTACCGCCTCTTCACCGATATACAGGTGCAGAAATCCACGTATTTTCTCCTGCCCGTACAGTTCCGCACATTTCTCCTCCATGCGGCGGACGCGGATCATATCCTTGAGCCAGCGCAGTCCTTGTTCGCGGCTGACCTGGGAAGTCGGCGCACTCATTCTTTTCCCTCCAGAGTAGAGGTGTCGCCCTCGGGCAGGCCAAGCTCCCGCGCCTTCAACAATCGCCGCATGATCTTGCCGGAACGGGTGCGGGGCAGGTCGTTTTCCACCTGGATCTGTCGCGGCGCCACCGCCGGGCCGAGGCGTTTGCGGGCGAGGGCAAGTATTTCCCGGCGCAGGGTCTCGACTGCCGCTTTGCTGGTGGCATCAACGTCCGGTCGCAGAGAGACGAATCCCTTGACGATTTCGCCGGCCACGGGGTCGGGTATGCCGATCACCGCGGCCTCGGCGACTGCAGGGTGCTCCATCAGTGCACTTTCCACCTCGAACGGGCCGATCAGATGGCCGGAGGACTTGATGACATCATCGGCGCGGCCCACAAACCAGAAGTAGCCGTCCTCGTCGCAGCGCGCCAGGTCACCGGTCAGGTACCAGCCGTCGCGAAAACACTTCTGGTAGCGCGCTTCTTCGTACAGGTAGGTTCGGAACATGGACGGCCAGCCGCGTTTCAGTGCCAGCTCACCCTCGCGGCCCGCTTCCGTGATGACTTCCAGTTTGCCGTCGTCGCCAGCGCTGACGATCGCCGCTTCGATACCGGGCAATGGCCGGCCCATGGAGCCCGGCCGGACTGGCTGGCTCAGGTAATTGGCGATCATGATGCCGCCGGTTTCTGTCTGCCACCAGTTGTCGTGAAACGGCAGGCCGAAGGCTTCTTCGCCCCAACGCACCGCCTCGGGATTGAGGGGTTCGCCGACACTGGCCATAAAGCGCAGTGCCGGCAGCTCAAACTGGCGCGCCAGCGCACTGCCGTGTTTCATCATCATGCGCACGGCGGTGGGTGCGGTGTACCAGACACTGACATGCTGGTCCCGGAGAATGCCGTACCAGCGCTCGGGATCGAACTCCTCCCGGTCGACGATCATGGTGGCGCCAATCACCAGCGGCGCAATGATGCCGTAGCTGGTGCCGGTGACCCAGCCGGGATCGGCGGTGCACCAGAAGACATCCTGCGGGTGCAGGTCCAGGGCCAGGCGGGCGCTGGCATGGTGGGCGAGCACCGCTTCATGTACATGCAGCGCGCCCTTGGGCTTGCCGGTAGTGCCACTGGTGAAATGCAGCAGCGCCGGGTCCTCGGGATCGGTGTTTTCAATGGTGAAAGACTCCGCTGCGCTTTGCAGCAGCGCGCGGAAATCCAGCGTGCCGTGCGGACACTCGGCATCCGTTTTATCGCGCACCAGCAACACGTACTGTAAATGGGGCAGGGAATCCCGCAGCGGTGCCACCTTGCGTTGGTAAAGTGATTCGGTGGTCATCAGCACCCGCGCTTCACCGATGGACAGGCGTGAGCGCAATGGCTCCGGCCCGAAGGCGGAAAACAGCGGGCAGAATACGCTGCCGTTCTTCAGCGCGCCGAGGGCGGTAATATACAGTTCGGGCACCCGTTCACTGAGGCCGAACACTCGATCGCCCTTCGCCACGCCCAGGTCACGCAGGACGTTTGCAAAGCGGTTGGTCAGTGCGCACAGGTCACCGTAGGTGAAGTCCGTGGCCCTTCCATTTCGATCAAGCCAACGCAGCGCCAGATGATTGTGCCTTTCATCCGCCGCGTGCCGGTCGACGGCCTCGTGGGCAATATTCAGCCCGCCACCGGGCAGACCGTCCAGCATCTCCAGCTCGTGTTCCCAGGAGAAATGCTCGCGGGCGGCATCGTAGTCCAGCAGGTTGGGAATCAGTTCCCAGTCGTCGCTATTTTTACGGATGACTTGTTGAGGCATAAGCGTGCCAGGGAGGTTCGTGCGCGAAAATGGTTGAATGAGATGTCTGACGCTGTCGGTGACATAAAGTTTTTTCAGCTAATGTTGCAAAATCAGAGACCGATCTTCTGCTCGACAGGCCCGCAATAGCCGTGCAAACCGAACCGATAAAACCCGAATTACCACAAACCGTAACAGCGCCCGCAGATGGCTCGGGGAATTGGCACAGCCTGCCCACCGAGGAAGTGGCCTCGCTATTCGACACTGGATACGACGGGTTGACCGGTGCGGAGGCCCAACGGCGTCTATCCAGTTATGGCACCAACGCTCTGCCACTGCCACGGCTGCCCGGCTTTCCACGCTTGTTCCTGCGCCAGTTCATCAGCCCGTTGATCTATGTGCTGCTGGCGGCAATGGTGGTCTCGCTGGTGGTGGGGAAGCTGGCCGATGCATCCTTTATCGGCATGATTCTGCTGCTCAACGCACTGATCGGTGCCCTGCAGGAGAATCACGCAAATCAGAGCGCACAGGCACTGCGCAAGTTGATGGTCAGCCGTGTGCGGGTGGTGCGCGATGGTCAGGTCACGGAAATCGACGCCGAGGACCTGGTCCCCGGCGACCTGGTATTGCTCGGATCCGGCGACCGTGTGCCTGCGGATCTCCGGCTGCTGGAATCTGTCGGGCTCGAGGTGGATGAATCGGTGCTCACCGGGGAATCGCTGCCGGTGTACAAAAACAGCGATGAGTTATTCGACGTAGATACCCCCGTCGCGGAGCGCAGCAATTCCTGTTTCGCCGGTAGCCTGGTTGCGGCCGGGCGCGGGCGGGCGGTCGTGACCGCCACCGGCATGCAGACCGAAATGGGGCGTCTCAGCCTGACCATGGATACCGCGCAGACGGTCAAGCCGCCCCTGTTCCAGCGTATCGAGCGCTTCAGCAAAAAACTTACCATCGCGCTGCTGATTGCGGTGACACTGCTGGCCGCCATCGAACTGGCACGGGACACCGAGCCACTGGTGATTTTTATGACCGCGGTGGCACTCGCGGTGTCCGCTATTCCCGAAGGCCTGCCGATGGCGCTTACCCTGGTGCTGTCTATCGGTACCCGGCGCATGGTCAAGCGCCATGTGATCGTGCGCAAACTGGTCGCCGTGGAAAGCCTCGGTTCCTGCACCGTGATTGCCGCGGACAAGACCGGAACTCTCACGGAAAACCGGCTCACCGCACGGCAAATCGCATTCTGTGACGGCAGCAGGCTGACCATCGACGGCGGAAAATTGCCCGCACAGGAGGAGGTTGCGGTGTGCGCGGACGGTCTGGCTTCACGCCTCGCCCGAGTCGCCGCGCTGTGCAATGAGGCTGAACTGCGGCCGCTGGACAATGGCCAGTGGCACAGCAGTGGTGATGCCGTGGATCAGGCGCTGCTGGTGATGGCGCACAAGCTGGGATTGCGGCGTCAGCAGCTGTTGAACGAGCTCCCGCAGATTGGAGAAATTCACTACGAGCCCGCGCTCGGCTTTGCCGGCACCCTGCACCGCGATTCCACCACCGGGGAACAAGCACGGCGGGTTTCCATAAAAGGTGCACTGGAAAAACTGTTGCCCATGTGCGATCGCATGGCGACAGCAGCAGGCGATGTGCCAATCAACCGCGAGGCCGCACATTCGACAATGGCGAGCCTCGCGGAACAGGGCGCGAGGGTGCTGGCATTTGCCGATGGCGAGTTTCCGGATGGTGGCAACTTTGCTCCGGATAATCTCCGGGGCCTGTGTCTGCTGGGGCTGGTTGGCATGTTCGACCCACTGCGCCCGGAGGCCAAGGCCGCGGTGGCCGAATGCCGCGCTGCGGGTATTCACGTCAGTATGTTGACCGGCGATCACCCGCGTACGGCGCTCAGTATTGCGCGGGAACTGGAACTCGCCGATGCGGACGACCGTCCGGTGACCGGTGCCGAGTTGGCGAAGGCCGAGGCCGAAGGGCCGCATGCGGTGGACGAACTGACCGCGGATACCCGGGTGTACGCGCGCGTATCCCCAGAACAGAAACTCACCATCGTCCAGTCTCTGCAGCGCCAGGGGGAATTTGTGGCGGTAACCGGCGATGGGGTCAACGATGCCCCGGCGCTCAGCCGGGCGCACGTGGGCGTGGCCATGGGTGAGCAGGGCACGGAAGTGGCGAAGGAGTCCGCCGACCTGTTACTCACCGATGACAATTTCGCGTCGGTGGTGGCGGGCGTCGAGGAAGGGCGCATTGCCTACCAGAATATCCGCAAGGTCATATTCTTTCTTATTTCCACCGGCGCCGCCGAGGTGGTGCTGTTCGTCCTCACCACCAGTTTCGGCCTGCCACTGCCGCTCACTCCGGTGCAATTGCTGTGGCTCAACCTGGTGACCAACAGTGTGCAAAGTGTGGGGCTGGCACTGGAGCCGGGAGAAGGCGACGAGATGCGGCGGCCACCGCGCCCACCGCAGGAATCCCTGTTCAATCCGGTGATGCTGCGACGGGTGCTGGTTTCCGGACTGGTGATGGGCGGGCTGGCATTTACCTGCTTCTACTGGCTGATGCAGGCGGGCTGGCAGCTGGATGCCGCACGCAACAGTGTGCTGCTGCTGATGGTGCTGTTTGAAAACGTGCAGGTCTTCAACAGTCGCTCGGAAAGCCGATCCATCTTCCGCCAGCCATTCTTCTCCAATCCGATATTGCTGCTGGGCACCCTCGCGGCACAGGCCCTGCATATCCTGTGTCTGTATTCGCCACTGATGCAGGAGGTGCTGGGTGTGAACCCGGTCAGTGCGGCACAGTGGAGCGCGTTGCTGTCGATCGCACTGCTACAACTGGTGGCAATGGAACTGTTGCTGCTGTTTCGAAAACCACCGCGGTGAATATCCGGGCTTGATACCGGCGGCAATTTGTCCGGACCTAAGTCCCGGCACCCGGTGTCTTGCCTTCACGTTCAATGGCCACGACTTTCTCAATGGTACGCAGCAGCGCATCAGGACTGAGACTGATGGAGTCTATCCCAAGTTTCACCAGGTATTCCGCCACCTCGGGATAGTTCGACGGTGCCTCCCCACAGATGCCTGCGGGTATCCCGTTGCGCTGGGCGCCCTCGATCGCCAGCCGGATCATCTGCAGCACACCGGGGTCGCGCTCGTCGAAATCAAAGGCGACGATATCCGAGTCGCGGTCGACCCCCAGCACCAGTTGCGTCAGGTCATTGGAGCCAATGGAGATACCGTCGAACAACCGACTGAATGCATCGATCTGCACCACATTGTTGGGAATTTCACACATCACATAGACTTCCAGGCCTTCGCTGCCCGGGGCCAGGTCGTGTTCCGCCATCGCCTGCAGCACCTGTTCCCCTTCCGGCACCCGGCGGCAGAAGGGCACCATTACCTTGATGTTTTTAAGCCCCATGGTTTCCCGCGCGCGCTTCAGCGCTGCACACTCCAGCGCAAAGCCCTGCGCGTACGCCTCGTGGGCATAGCGCGAGGCACCGCGAAAGCCGAGCATGGGGTTTTCCTCGTGGGGTTCGAAAGACCGGCCACCGATCAGCCGCGCGTACTCATTGGTTTTGAAGTCAGACAGGCGCACGATCACCGGCCGCGGATAAAATGCTGCAGCGATGGTACCGATACCCTCGGACAACTTCTGCACAAAAAACTCGGCACCATTTTGATAGTTTGCAGTCAGGTAGCGAATGGCATTGCGGTCCTCTTCCTCCTCAATTCTGTCCGGGCAGGCGAGGGCCATAGGGTGCGCCTTGATATGTTCATTGACGATAAATTCCATCCGCGCCAGGCCAACACCGTCACAGGGCAGGGAACTCAGGCGGAATGCCTGCTCCGGACTGCCCAGGTTGATCATCATTTTTGTTTGGGGACTCGGCAACTGATCCAGCTCGGTGGTGGTAACGTCAAACGGGATTTCATCGCGATACACCCGACCCACGTCGCCTTCGGCACAGGAGATGGTGACGGTCGCACCATTTTCCAGCCTGTGATCGCCGCCGATCCCCACCACTGCCGGGATACCGAATTCCCGCGCCACAATCGCCGCGTGGCAGGTGCGCCCGCCGCGTTCGGTCACCACCGCCGCGGCGCGGCGCATTGCCGGCCCCCAGTCGGGGCTTGTGCTTTCGGCAAACAGGATTTCGCCCTCGTTGAACGCGGCCAGCTGGTGCGCATCGGTTACCCGGTGCAGTTTGCCGGAGGCAATCGATGTGCCGATCGCACGGCCCTCAGCCAGCAGTCCCGACTTGTGCGGCTTTTGCGCAAAGCTGAAGCGCTTCAACACATTGCGCGGCTTTCTGGAGGCGACCGTTTCAGGGCGCGCCTGTAACAGGTAGAGCTGACCGTCATCCCCATCCCGGGCCCATTCCAGGTCCATCGGGCAGGCTTGCCCGCGTCGTTCGCTGTAGTGTTTTTCGGTGGCAATGGCGTAGTGTGCCAGGGTCAATATCTCGTCGTCGCCCAGGCTGTAGCGCGCGCGCTGTTCCGCCGGCGTCTCGATGTTGTGCAGTTCCTGACTGTTGAGGTTGTCGTCACACACCAGGGTCAATTGCTTGGCGCCCAGTTGCCGGCGCAGCACGCAGCGATATCCCAGGTCAAATGTCGGTTTGTGGACGTAGAATTCATCGGGATCCACCGCGCCCTGTACGATATTCTCACCGAGGCCGTAGGTGGAGGTAATGAACACTACATCGCGGAAGCCGCTGTCGGTGTCGAGGGTAAACATCACGCCACTCGACGCGGTATCTGCGCGCACCATTTTCATTACCGCGATGGCCAGCGCCACCTTGAAGTGGTCGAAGCCATTGCGTTCGCGGTAGCTGATTGCTCGCGCGGTAAACAGCGACGCAAAGCACCGCCGGCAGGCTTCCAGCAGGCCGTCACGGTTGCCAATATTCAGGAAGCTGTCGTGTTGTCCGGCGAAACTCGCATCCGGCAGATCCTCCGCAGTGGCGGAACTGCGCACCGCCAGGCGCAGCTCGGCACCATACTGTCGACACAGCGACGAATAGGCAGCGTCAATTTCCTGCTCCAGGTCTTGCGGAAGGCCGGCGTCATAAACGATACGCCGCGCCTGTTCCGCGATGGTTGCCTGGCGGTCGCTGTCCGCATTTTCCAATGTCGCGAGGAGCCTTTTCAGTGGCTCGAGTGCACCGGCGTCTTCCAGTACCGCGCGGTAGCCATCGGCGGTGATGGCAAACCCGTTGGGCACACGGATGCCCATGGGGTTCAGGGCTCGATACATTTCCCCAAGGGAAGCGGTCTTGCCTCCAACAGAGTCAATATCATTCAACCCGATTTCCTCAAACCAGCGAATGTACCTGCGTTCGGGCATGTGGAACTTCCTGTCGTATATTGGCTTTTGTTTCAACCTGACTTGAGTCGTCATTTTGTATTTTTGACCATAGCCGAGCTAAGCTGAAAACGCGTCCCTAAATTCCGCATTCCTCAGGTATTCAGCGTCAGTATTAACGATGCGTTCTGCGCCTCGACACATCTGATGACGCCCGAATATTTTCTGCAAAATTTGCTAATTCCGATTCTTTTCCGGTCCTTTCGGGGGAGCCGTCATGCCGTTCAAACATATTCTGGTGCCTCTGGACAGTTCGTCTCTGGCAGAGGAGGCCATTGCCCACGCCATTTCCCTGGCGCGAAATACCGGCGCCGACATTCACCTGTTACACGTCCAGAAGTCCCCCTCACACGCCGACGAGCACTGTACCGACCCGGTGGATTGGCGCCTGCGCCGGGCGGAATTGCGCAGTTACCTCAACGGGCTTTCCGAAGAAATTTCTGCACAGGAAATAGCGGTAACCCTGTCGATCCTTGAAGGGCGGCCGGCAGAGCAGATCGTGGAGTACTGTGAGGAAAAAGATATAGACCTGATCGTGATCACCGCCTATGGCAAAGGTGGCATCAGCCGCTTTGATTTTGGCAGTACCGCGCACAAGGTATTGAGTGGTTCTGGCCGCTCGTTTCTGGTTGTACGCCCGGGAGAGGCACCGCCCGATCCCGCCAGTACCACCTATACAAAGATTCTGGTATCGATGGACGGATCACCGCGGTCGGAGTGGGTTGCCTGTCAGGTGGCATCAATGATGCGCGGCCAGCAGGTTGAGATCATCCTGCTGCAGGTGATCGCGGTACCGGAAATGCCACGGCGTATGCCAATCACCCAGGAAGAGCACGCAACCCGGGAAAAGTTCGTCGAATGCAATCGGCGCGCGGCCGAGGCCTACCTCGAAGAGATGGCCCGCCAGTTGCAGAACGGCATCAAGGTCAGGCCCAGGTTGCTGGTATCGCAGAAGGTGGCCGAAGGTATTTATGCCACTGCGGAAGAAGAGGGGGTAAACCTGATTGCCATGAGTGCCCATGACTGGCAGACCGGCGCCCAGCAGGTGACCGGTACCGTCTGTCACACCGTCATGTGTCATTCGAACCTGCCGGTGCTGGTGTTTCAGGACCTGCCGGAAGCCCAATTACAGGCGCTGCACGCCGGTGCGGACATCTGCCAGATCCGACAGCCGACCCAATCCAATAGTGGCGCCACCCATCGATGAAATTGCGACGTGGAAATTCCGGAAGGCTGGCGCGTGCACGCAAGTTTCTGTCGCGCCGTAAACCCCCATCCCACCGACATACTCCGATACCGGCTCCGCCAGCGGGAGAAGGCGCGGAGGAACACCCTGCGCCCGGCGATGCGCAACAGCGTCGCGACGATATCGCGGTCCTGGCGAAGCAGCACCGGCATATCATCGGCACATCTCAGCGCATTGGACTGAATGCCCACCTGTGGCACTTGGAACACGATTTCCAGGACGTCTACCGCCGACTTGCAGCCCGTGTGGAAGCCGGGGAAAAGGGCACCCGCAGCGAGGAGTGGCTGCTGGACAACCGGCACGTGGTTCAGGAAGCACTGGAACTGGTGCGCGAATCCCTGCCGCGCAATTACCTCAAGCAACTACCCCGGATTGCCACCGCGGGCGGCCAGAAAGAGCTGCGTGTGCGATCACTGGCGGCCAGCTTGATCGCGGATTTGCAGCAGCCGCTGGATATGGAGTTGGTGCACGAACTCGTCGAGTACTACCAGGGAGAAAGTATCCTGACCACCGGGGAACTCTGGGCACTGCCGGCGATGTTGCGCCTGCACCTGCTGGAAATTCTTGCGGACCTGGCAGAGACGGCTTTGGCCGAGGTGGAGGCCGGCGATGAGGCTGAAAGTGTTGGCATTGCCAGTGGCATCATCAGCCTGCGGGAACTCCGTACCTATGACTGGCGGGGGTTTGTCGAATCACTGAGCTGTGTAGAGCGAATTCTGCTCACCGACCCCGGTGGTGCCTACGGCGATATGGATTTCGCCACCCGCAACCAGTACCGCGGCGTGATCGAGCAGCTGGCACGGGGCAGCGACAGTGCAGAGCACCGCATTGCCCAGCGGGTAGTGGAGCTCAGTGAGCAGGCGCCGGACGACACGCGCGAGCGGCATATCGGCTATTTCCTGGTGGGTGACGGGCTCCCGGAACTGGAACAGGCCGTGGCTTTCAAGGCGAATTTTTTCCAGCGCCTGTACCGCAAACTGTTCGGCAATGCGTCGTCGGTCTATTTTGCCGGGCTCGCCCTGTTTTCGGTGCCGCCACTCCTGTTGCTTGCACTCGTTGTTTTTTCCGGAGGCACATCCATTGCGGGGGCACTGCTGGCGCTTGCCTGTGCCGCGGTGCTGCTGGTTGGCATCGCGCTGGCACTGGTCAACGGCCTGATCACGCACAGTCTCACCCCGCGCAAACTGCCGAAAATGGATTTCAGCCGGGGGGTTCCGCTCGGGTTCCGCTCGGCGGTGGTCATGCCGGTACTGTTTGCCGATGCCGAGGATATCGAGAAGGTCCTGCAGTGCCTCGAAATCAACTTTATCAACAACGACGACCGCAACCTGCTGTATGTGGTGCTCAGTGATTTTGCTGATGCGGATGCGCAGAGCAAGCCCGAAGACGCGGCGCTGTTGCAGGCTGCCAGCGACAGGCTGGCATCATTGAATGACCGCTACGGCAGTACGGAGCGGGCGCCATTCCTGCTATTGCACCGCGAGCGCCGCTGGAATCCGGCGGAAAAATGCTGGATGGGCTGGGAGCGCAAGCGGGGCAAACTGATTGAATTCAACCGGCTGCTGAAGGGCCATGACGGCCACGACTTCAGTACCTGTTTCGGCAACCGCGACGCACTGCAAAATATTCACTTCGTAATCACCCTGGACGCCGACAGCCAGATGCCCCCGGGAACCGCCGCGCGTCTCGTCGCCACCATGGCACACCCGCTAAACCGCGCGGTGATCGACACCAGCAGCCGTCGCGTCGTCGCCGGGCACGGGTTTCTACAGCCGCGGCTGGAGGTCGACCCCACGGGCTCTGGGGAAACCCTATTCAGCGAGATTTTTGCCGGGGACCGGACCGTCGACCTCTATACCCATGCGGTTTCCGATGCCTATCAGGACCTGTTTGGCGAGGCGATTTTTGCCGGCAAGGGCATCTATGATCCGCGGGTGTTTTCGCAGACACTGGCGGGGCATCTGGCGGAAAACACCATTCTCAGCCACGACCTGCTGGAGGGCGCCATTGGCGGTGTCGGCCTGCTTTCCGACACCATCTTCTACGAGCAGTACCCGCCGAATATTTTTGCGCTGCTGCGCCGCTCCCATCGCTGGATTCGCGGAGACTGGCAGCTGTTGCCGTGGCTGCGCGGCAGTGTCACCCTCGACGATGGTGAACAGACCCGCAATCCGCTACCGCCGATCCACCGCTGGAAAATTCTCGACAACCTGCGCCGCAGCCTGGAGGCACCGGCACTTTTGGGCTTGTTTCTGTTGTGCTGGGGCGGCGCCCTCTCCGGTAGTGTGTGGGGCTGGACCGCGGGCCTGCTGGCACTGTCGGCCGCGCCGGTATGGTTGGAGTTGCTTTCCCTGTTGTGGCGCTGCTGTGCCAACCCGCGCCGCGCCCATCGCCACCTGAGCAGCGGTCCCGCGATATTGCGCCAGCGCGCGCAGTACTGGCTGCTGTCGCTGGCGTTGCTACCGGTACAGGCGCTGAACGTACTGGACGCAATCCTGCGCACGCTCTTCCGTCTCGCGGTCTCTCATCGCCACCTGTTGCAGTGGACTTCCGCCGCCCACGTGAACCGCAGTTTTGCCGCAACGTCCTTGATCGGGCGCTGCTGGCGCGAGCTGTGGATTGCACCGCTACTGGCGGTCGCAACCGCGGTCTGGCTGGCGTTCACCGCACCGGCAAGCCTGCTGCCTGCAGCGGCACTGTTACTTGCGTGGCTGTTCCTGCCGTCGCTGATTGCACGCATCGACCGGCCACGCCGGATCGAGCAGCAGGCAGTAACCGATGGGGATATCCACGAGCTCAGGCTGCTCGCCCGGCGCACCTGGTATTTTTTCGAGCATTTCATGAGCCCGGACGACCACTGGCTGCCACCGGACAACTATCAGGAGGAACCACTTGCGGTGCTGGCGCGGCGTACCTCGCCGACCAATATTGGCCTGGGTGTGCTCGCCACGCTCAGCGCCTATGACTTCGGCTACCTGGACCTGACCCAATTGCTGGCCCGGCTGAACAACACCTTTGACCGCATGCGTGGCCTCGAACGCTATCGCGGGCATTTCCTCAACTGGTATGAAACCCGTGAACTGCACCCGCTGAATCCCCGTTACGTGTCCACCGTCGACAGCGGCAACCTCGCCGGCAGCCTGCTCACGGTTGCCAACGGCCTCGAGGCATTGCACCGGGAAACCCTGAGCGGCCGGCAACTGGTGCAGGGCATCGCGGATACCCTCGGGATCGTCTCTGAAACCCTGCAGCCGGAAGACCCGGACAGCGCGTCTGCAGAAGTGCGCGATATCACCACACAGATAGCGCAGTTGCGGGAGCGACTGGAGGCGCGCGCGGAGCGCGACCACTGGTGGCAGATTATCGACGATGTGTACGAGCAGGAAGTGCCGACGCTGCAGGGCCGGGTGATCGCACTGATCGAGCGCGATGAGAAATTCAGTGCGGAATCCCTCGGCCGCTTGCGCCACTGGCTCGATGAACTGCATCAGCACGCTGTGGCGGCACGCCGCTATCAGGAAAACCTGGAACCCTGGCAGCGGCTGATGGCAGCACCACCGGTCATTTGTCGGGAAGAGGGCGGCCAGGTTGCGGAAGCTTTCCGCGCGCTGGCGGACATTCTGAACGCGCCGATTTCCCTGGCAACACTGGCCCGGACCTGCAGTGCGGCGCAGCAGCAGTCAATGGCGCTGGGGCGGGTCATTGACACCGTCGGCGGCCAACAGCGGGAGGAGGCCGACCAGTGGATCGGTCGCCTGCGGGAAGCGCTGGTAACGGCGCAGGACAATAGCGAAAAATACCGCAGCGATCTGCAACGCCTGGCTGCGAAGGCCCGCAACTGGGTTGCAGAAATGGACTTCGCGTTCCTGTATGACCCCGAGCGCCACCTGTTCCATATCGGTTACAACGTCAACGACGCCGCACTCGACCCCAATTACTATGACCTGCTGGCGTCTGAATCGCGTCTCACTGGTTTCCTCGCCATCGCCAAGGGCGACATCCCGGCGCGGCACTGGCGCCACCTGGAACGCCCGTTCCGGCGAATCCAGCGTCGTATTGTGATGATGTCCTGGAGCGCAACACTATTCGAGTACCTGATGCCTCGACTGCTGATGGAAACCCCGGACCACAGCCTGATCGGCCGCGCCTGTCGCAATGCCATCGATGTCCACCGGGAGTTTGCCACCCGCTTCGAGGTGCCCTGGGGGATTGCCGAGTCCGGCTACTACGAACTGGACAACCACCTGCATTACCAATACCGGGCATTTGGCGTTCCCGGGATTGGTTTTCGCCGCGATCTCGGCGAGCGGCTGGTGATTGCCCCCTATGCATCGATGATGGCGCTGCCGTTTTACCCCCAGGCGGTGATGGAGAACCTGCGCCAGTTGCGCAACCACGGCGGCTACGGCCAGTTCGGCCTGCACGAGGCGATCGACTTCGGGCGCACCGCCAAACCCGCACCGCGGCGCGCGCGTACCGTGCGTTCCTATATGAGCCACCACCAGGGCATGATCCTGCTGGCGCTGAACAATTTTCTGCACGGCGATGTCATGGTGCGGCGCTTCCACAGCGATATGCGCATCGCCGGGCTGACACCGCTGCTGCACGAGCGCCTGCCCACCGCGCCTCCGGCACTCAAGCCCTGGAAGCGCCCCGGGGTTATGCGCAGTTTCCACGCAGAGGTGGTACTGGATACCTGGACGGTGTCGCCGTCGCAGCCCTACCCGCAATACAACCTGCTTTCCAACGGACACTATTCGCTGATTCTTGCCGCAGATGGTGCCGGCGGGGCCTACTGGCACAATATCGCGCTGACCCGCTGGCAGGCGGACCCCACACGGCACCAGTGGGGTCGCTTCTGCTATGTGCGCGACCTCGACAACGAACAGCTCTTTTCCGTGGGCATGGCGCCCTGTGATGGCGACAGTAGTCGCTGTACCGTGAACTTTTCACCCCAGAGCGTGGAGTACCAGCGACGAGAAGCGGCACTGTTCTGTCGCCTGCATGTGTCGCTCAGTTCGCAGCACGATATCGAGGCCCGCCGGCTGGTAATCAAAAACGAAAGTGATCGCGAACGCCACCTGTTGCTGGCGGACTTCGCGGAAGTGGTGCTGGCACCGGAGCGGGATGACCAGCGCCACCCGGCATTTGCGAAACTCTTTGTGGAGAGCCAGTACCTGCCGGAAGAACAGGTGATGATTTACCGCCGGCGCCCGCGCGGAGACAACGAAAAACCGATCTACCTGGCGACCTGTGTCCTGGTGCAAGCCAGTGTCCGCCACCGCCTCGGCTGGGAAACCGACCGCACGAGCTTCCTTGGCCGCGGCGGCACCCCCGCACGCCCGCGAGCCATGGGCGAGGGACTTGCGGGTTTTTCCGGGACCACGGGGCCGGTACTGGACCCGGTGATCGCGGCGGCACAGGAAATATCCATTCCACCGCAGTCGGAAATCGAGGTGATCTACCTCACCGGCGTGAGCAAATCCCGCAGCGAGCTACTCAGTACACTGCGGGCCTACCGCTCGCGACCCAAGGCGCGCTGGGTTTTCGATCTCGCGCGGATGCAGTCGGAACAGGAACTGCGCAATCTGCATATTACCGCGGGGGAAATGCGCTGGATGATGGACCTGCTGTCCGCGGTGCTGGCACCCGTCGCGCCGCTGCGCGCGCCCGCCCAGGTGCTGGCGCGCAGCCGGCATATTCAGCCCGGACTCTGGAGCCGCGGTATTTCCGGAGACAACCCGATCCTGCTGGTCCATATCCGCAAGGAAGAGGAACTGGATTTCGCCGAGCCAATCCTGAAGGCGCACACTTACTGGTGTGGCCGCGCGGTGGCGGTCGACCTGGTGATCATCGACGAGGAATCCGCCGGCTACGACCAGCAGACCCGCGACCGCCTGCGCGAGATGATTGCGGAAATCCGCGGGCGCACGCTGCGCAAACTGTCGGGCTCGGTGGTGATGGTGCCCGGCCAGGAGTTACCGGGAGAAGAGCGCACTCGGTTGCTGGCGGCGGCGCGGGTAATCCTGGATTCCAGCGGCGGCACCGTGCAGTCGCAGCTACAGGGTGCCGCGAGCGCGCTGCGGGCGCAGCAACAACCGCTGCCACCATTTGTCCCGGTACCACCGGCAGATGACAGACCGCAGCCGACGCCGGCACTCTGTCGGCCGGACGACCTGTTGTTCGACAACGGCCTGGGCGGGTTTTCCGCCGACGGGCGCGAATATGTGTTGCATCTCGAACCGGGGCAGCGTCCACCGGCACCCTGGGTCAATGTGATAGCCAATCCGGATTTCGGCTGTCTGGTTTCCGAAGGCGGTTCCTGCTGTACCTGGGCCGGCAACAGTGGCGAGCACCGCCTCACCACCTGGAACAACGACCCGGTGCGGGATCCCAGTGGCGAGGTGCTGTACCTCCGTGACGAGGAGACCGCCGAAGTATGGACGCCAACGCCGGCACCGCGGCCCGCGTCTGCGCCATACCAGGTGCGACACGGTGCCGGCTACAGCGAGTTCCGCCACAACAGCCACGGCCTGGAGCAGTCGTGGCGGATATTCACCGACCTGAAAGCCCCGGTGAAGTTTGGCCGCCTGACACTGACCAATTGCTGGGACAGGCCGCGGCGGCTTACCGCCACCTATTACGTCGAGTGGGTGCAGGGACTGGTACGGGCGAACAGCTGGCCGCACCTGGTGTGCGAATTCGATTCCGAAAGTTCCGCGCTGCTGGCCCGCAATGCCTTCGTGCCCG
Source organism: uncultured Microbulbifer sp. (assembly GCF_913055755.1). GTDB lineage: Bacteria > Pseudomonadota > Gammaproteobacteria > Pseudomonadales > Cellvibrionaceae > Microbulbifer. The sequence goes on along the minus strand of NZ_CAJXKH010000002.1, from coordinate 38,386 downwards.
ATGCCGAACCGGGAGTGGCGTTCCTGACCGCCAGCCTGCCGCCCCACGGGCTGACCACGGACCGCCATGAATTTATCGGCAACGGTACCGGGCTCGAGTCCCCCGAGGCGCTGTCCCGCATCGGGTTGTCCGGCCGCGTGCAGTGTGGCGTCGATCCCTGTGCGGCGTATCAGGTGCACATCGACCTGCCCGCCGGCGAAACCCAACAGGTGTATTTCGTGATGGGTGAGGGCAGGGACCGCGCGCAGGCGCTTGCGCTGGCACAGGAGTTCCGCAGTCCGCAGAGAGCGGAACAATGTCGCGAGACTTTCGAAAACTTCTGGGAAGAGTATCTGGGGCGGGTACAGGTGCAGGTTCCCGACAAGGCCACCGAGATTCTGGTCAATCGCTGGCTGCCATACCAGACCCTGGCCTGCCGATTGTGGGGCCGCAGCGGTTTTTACCAGTCCAGCGGCGCGTTCGGGTTCCGCGACCAGCTACAGGATGTGCAGGCTCTGCTGTGGACCCATCCGGAATGGACCCGCGAACATATCCTGCGCGCGGCCTCGCGCCAGTTTCAGGATGGGGACGTGCTGCACTGGTGGCACGAAAATCCGTTGCGCGGTGTGCGCACCCGCTGTTCCGACGACTTGCTGTGGCTGCCGTTCGTCACCGCCCAGTACATCCGCACCACCGGTGACTACGAGGTATTGCATGAACCGGTTTCCTACCTGAGCGGTACACCGCTGCAAAAGGACGAGCACGAGCGCTACGCGGAATTCGATCCCAGCGAGGAATCCGGTTCGCTGTACGAGCACTGCTGCCGCGCCATCGAACGGGCCAGCGCCGTTGGCCCCCACGGTCTGCCGGTGATCGGCAATGGCGACTGGAACGACGGTTTCAGCCGCATCAGCACCACCGGCCGCGGCGAAAGTGTGTGGATGGGGTGGTTCCTGCTGCGGGTATGCCGGGACATGGCGCCGCTGTGCGACTTTGTCGGCGACCCGGCGCTGGCGGAATACTACCGCCGCCTCGGCGAGAATTTCCGCCAGCAGGTGGAGGAAAACGGCTGGGATGGCGACTGGTACCGCCGCGCCTACTATGACGATGGCACCCCGGTGGGCTCCAAGCAGAGTGACGAGTGCAAGATCGATCTGATTGCGCAGACCTGGTCGGTACTGTCACAGGAGGCCCCCACCGAACGCGCCCGTACCGCAATGGCATCCGCATACAAGCACCTGGTGCGGGAAGATTCCCGCCAGGTGTTGCTGCTGAGGCCGGCATTCGACAAAACCAAGAAAGATCCGGGCTATATCAAGGGCTACCCACCGGGCATCCGTGAAAACGGTGGACAGTACACCCACGCCGCAACCTGGTCGGTATGGGCGGCGGGAGGCCTCGGCCACAGCGAGCGCGCGCACCACCTGTTCAGCCTGATCAACCCGATCACCCACACCGACAGCCCCGAGGGAGTACAGCGCTACCGCACGGAACCCTATGTGCTTGCAGGGGATGTCTATGGTGTTGCTCCACACGCGGGGCGCGGCGGCTGGACCTGGTACTCCGGCGCATCCGGATGGCTGTATCGCGGTGCGCTGGAGGCGCTACTGGGGGTCAGAATACTGGATGGCAACAGCCTGGAGATTGATCCCTGCCTGCCGGAATCCTGGGACCGGTTCCACCTGTCGCTGCGTTACGGCGACAGCCGCTACGATATTGAAGTGGAAAATTGTGGCGGCGGGCCACTGACCCTGGTGGAATTGGCAGTCGACGGCGAACGGCTCGCCGCGGCGCGGGTTCCACTGGCGGACGATGGCGCTACCCACCGGGTGCACTGTGTATTCGCCCGCTCAACCTAGCGCTTCCGGCACCGCGCCTTGCGTTCGCCGGAGGCGCGGTCAACGAGAGCGAGGGAAAACCTTGAGGGAATAGATTACCTGCGTCGCGTCCCGGGGATCGGTACGGCAATCCCAGCCCATATGCTCTGCCACCTCGCGCAATTTATTGTTACTGGCGGATTCTGTGGAGTAGAGCAACTCGATGCCCCGCGACTTGGCAGATTCCACCACACGCTTTAGTAGCAGGGTGCCGAGCCCCTGGACCTGCCAGTCGTCGGCAACGACAACGGCACATTCGGCGCCTTTTCCATCAGCATCCAGTGCGTAACGGGAAACGCCCACTTCTTTTTCGGTACCGTCTTCATCGAACAGGGCGATAAACGCCTCACGCTTGTCGTGATCCACGTCCATCAACTGCCGCATCAACTGTTCGCTCGGTTTGCCGACGCCGCCGAGGAATCGCTGGTGACGGGATTCCTGGGACAGGTTGCTGATAAATTCCCGTTCCAGCTCGATATCCTCCCGCCTCATGGGTCGAATGGTAACTACCCGACCGTTACGTAATTTCTCTGTGACAGTTCTCGTGAGTGCTTCGTGGTGCTGATCTTCCGACATTGTCGTCCGTCTCCTCTCAAGTTTGACCGCCGGTTTCTACAATCTCTTTCAATAATAGTTCTGTCTGGGAATTCGCGGCCAAACAGGCAGATTCATTGACGCGCAGCATTCAGCGGCGGGGGCATCCCAATAATGTGTGAATTTGTACTGCAGGCAGAGCACCTGGAAAAACTGATCCAGGTCATTCGCGGGGAGGGCTACCAGATGTTGGGTCCGGTCCTGCGGGACGGCGCCATTGTCTACGACCAGATAACCACCACCCAAGATCTCCCCCGGGGCTGGTCCGATAGCCAGGAAAAAGGATTCTACCGGGTCGAGCCTGGCAATACGGGCGCATATTTCGGCTACGCAGTGGGCCCGACCTCCTGGAAAAAATTCCTGCAACTGCCGCAGCGCCAGGTGTGGCGGGCACAGAAAACCGATGATGGACTTGATTTCGTACAGATTGTCGAGGAAGCGCCGGCACTGGCATTTTTGGGCATTAGGAGTTGCGAACTGCACGCCATCGGCATCCAGGACCGGGTGTTCGTCGATGACCAATTCTGCAACGAGGATTACGCCCACCGGCGCGACCGTGTACTGATGATCGCTGTCAATTGCACATCACCTGCGGCAACCTGTTTCTGTACCTCGATGAACACTGGCCCAGAAGTGACTGCAAACACCGATCTGGCGCTGACCGAAGTGATCAATGACGAGGAGCACTACTTCCTCATTGCCAGTGAATCCTATCGCGGCGGCCAGATATTGCAGCAACTGCCATTGACTCCGGCAGCGGAACGACACCTGAAAGCAGCGGAAAGTGCCGTGCAGTCCGCAGTGTACAAAATGGAACAGGGGCCGCGGAGTCTCGACAGAGCAGGGGTCAAGGACCTGCTGTACCGGAATTATGAGAGCCCGGCGTGGGATCTGGTCGCCGAGCGCTGTCTATCCTGCGCCAATTGCACCATGGCCTGTCCCACCTGTTTTTGTTCGGATGTGCAAGATACCACCGACCTCAGCGGCGAGCACGCCGAGCGCTGGGAGCGTTGGGACTCCTGCTTTACCGGTGACTTCAGCTATATCACCGGTGGTTCGGTGAGGCCCGATACCCGCTCCCGCTACCGCCAGTGGATGACCCATAAACTGGCCACCTGGCACGACCAGTTCGGCAGCTCCGGCTGTGTGGGGTGTGGCCGCTGTATTACCTGGTGTCCGGTGGGCATCGACATCACTGAGGAAGTGCAGCGTATTCAAGCAATGGAAACAGCACTATGAAGAACCTGGCGCAACTGCTGCGCGAGCATCCATTTTTTCACGGTATGGATGAAGAGCACCTGGAATTTATCGCCCGCTGTGGGCAAAACTGCATTTTTAACCGCGGTGAATACATCGCCCGTGAGAATGCGCCGGCGGACCAGTTTTACGTGATTCGCGATGGCAAGGTGGCGGTTGAATCCTACGTGCCGAACCACGGCTCGCTGTGTCTGCAGACGCTGCACAGCGGCGATATTTTTGGCTGGTCCTGGCTGTTCCCGCCTTATCTGTGGACATTTGATGGTCGCGCACTGGACGAGGTGCATGCGGTGCGTCTCGACGGCAAGTGCCTGCGGGACAAATGCGACGAAGATCCGAAACTGGGATACGCGCTGATGAAACGCTTCGCGCGTATTGTGACCGATCGCCTGCACACCACCCGGGTGCAGTTGATGGACGTCTACAACCAGCAGCGACCACCGCTGGACAGTGGACAATGACTCCTGAGGTATTCAGGGTTGAGCAACGCCGTGAGGAGTTTCCCGGCACCTTTACTCTGCGTATCAGGGGCGAGCGCGCGAAAAATGGATCGCCCGCGGAATTTCAACCGGGCCAGTTCAACATGCTGTATGCCTTCGGTGCCGGCGAAATTGCAATTTCCCTCAGCGGATCTCCGCGGGATCGCGACGGCTACGTGCATACGATACGTACCCACGGTTTTGTCAGCCAGGCGCTGGAGCGGTTGCAAGCGGGGGATTTACTGGGTGTGCGCGGCCCCTTCGGTTGTGGCTGGCCCTTATCCGCAGCCAAGGGCAAGGAAGTACTGATCATCGCCGGAGGCCTGGGGCTGGCGCCACTGCGGCCGTTGATATACAACCTCCTGGGCGACACGCAGTCTGTGCGAAATATCCGGCTGTTTTACGGCGCGCGACGACCGGATGAGATGCTCTACCGCGACGAGCTGGCACAGTGGGCAGGGTCCATGGAAATCGTGCAGAGTGTCGATCATGGAGACGCCGATTGGGCGGGGCATATCGGGGTGATTACCGGGCCGCTCGCGGGTGCTGAGCTGGACCCGCAGAATACCGTCGCTTTCCTGTGCGGGCCGGAAGTGATGATGCGTTTCTGTATCCAGACCCTGACCGCAAAAGCAGTCCCGGAATCCGCAATCTACCTGTCCATGGAGCGCAATATGAAATGCGCCACCGGGCACTGCGGACACTGTCAGTGGGGCCCCAACTTCGTCTGCAAGGATGGACCGGTATTCAACTTTGCGGGAGTACAGAGTTGGTTCAACATTCGCGCACTGTAACAGGCAGCCCGGCCCAAAAGCCAAAGCTCGCGGTGTGGAAGTTCGCATCCTGCGACGGTTGCCAGCTGAGTCTGCTCGATTGTGAGGATGAGCTGCTGCAGCTGGCAGATCACGTCGAGATCGCCTATTTCATGGAGGCTTCCAGCCGGCAACAGGCCGGACCCTACGATCTTTCCCTGGTGGAAGGCTCCATCACCACCGCAGAAGATGCGCGGCGTATTCGCGAAGTGCGCGCGCAATCACGGGCACTGGTCACCATCGGTGCCTGTGCCACGGCCGGTGGCATCCAGGCGCTGCGCAACTTTGCCGACGTGGATGAGTTCATCGCGGTGGTGTACGCGCACCCGGAATATATAGCGACCCTTAAGACCTCGACCCCAATCAGTGCCCACGTGCCGGTGGACTTTGAACTGCATGGCTGTCCCATCAACAAGAAACAGTTGCTGGAGGTAATCAGCGCCTTCCTGCACCGGCGCCGGCCCCAGGTGCCGCCGCATTCCGTGTGCATAGAATGCAAATTGCGCGGTAATGTCTGCGTCTGGGTGGCCCACGGCACGCCCTGCATGGGACCGGTTACCCATGCGGGCTGCGGCGCCCTCTGTCCCACATACAACCGCGGTTGCTACGGGTGCTTTGGCCCCAAGGAAAACCCCAATACGGAATCGCTGTGTCACTGGTGGCGCAGTGAACTGGGTACAGACAAGGCCACCCTGATCGAAAATCTGCGCAATTTCAATGCATCGGCCCCGGTATTTGATGCGGCTAGTCGCCGCCTGGAGCAGGGCAGTGACAAAAAATAAAACCATCAAGGTGGATTACCTGGCGCGGGTGGAAGGGGAAGGTGCTCTCTATATCCGCTATGACGACGGTGGTGTGCACGATGTAAAACTGAAAATCTTTGAGCCGCCGCGCTTTTTCGAGGGGTTTATGCGCGGCCGCGACTATCTCGAGGCGCCGGACATTACCGCGCGCATCTGCGGTATCTGCCCGGTGGCATACCAAATGAGTGCGGTGCACGCGATGGAAGATGCGCTGGGTCTGAAGCCCACAGCGGAGCTGCGCGCATTGCGCCGGCTTATCTATTGTGGTGAATGGATCGAGAGCCACACCCTGCATATCTACATGTTGCACGCGCCGGATTTTCTCGGCTATCCCAGTGCGGTAGATATGGCCAGGGATCACCCAAAAGTCGTGCAAAATGGACTGCAGATCAAGAAGGCCGGGAATGCCATCGTTAGCCTGCTCGGTGGTCGCGAGATCCATCCGATCAATGTACGTGTGGGTGGCTTCTACCGCGTGCCCAGCGCGGGAGAGCTGAGACCGCTGCGGGAACAGCTGGTTGAAGCGCGGGATATGGCTGCGGACACTGTGCGCTGGGCCGCCTCTCTGCCTTTTCCGAAATTCGAACGCGATGATCACAACCGATACGAATTTGTGTCGCTCTCCCACCCGAGCGAATATCCGATGAACGAGGGGCGCATCGTCTCCACCCACGGACTGGACATTGCGCCCGCTGAATACGATAGCCATTTCCGCGAAGAGCACGTGGAGTACACCAACGCGCTGCACAGCGTACTGGTAGCGCGGGGCGCGTATCTGGTGGGCCCGATGGCGCGCTACAACCTTAACTACGCACAGCTTTCGCCGCTGACACAGCAGGTGGCCGAGGAAGTTGGCTTTCCACCGTATTGCGCCAATCCGTTCAAGAGCATTGTGGTACGGAGCCTTGAAGTGCTGTATGCGTTCGACGAAGCGCTGCGGATTATCGACAGTTATCGCCAGCCGAGGGAGCCCTATTTGGCGATCGCCCCCCATGCGGGAACCGGCTACGCAGTCACCGAGGCGCCGAGGGGGTTGCTGTACCATCGCTACAGTATTTGTGACCAGGGCAAGATCACAGACGCCAAAATAGTTCCGCCGACTTCCCAGAACCAGAAAACCATCGAAGACGATTTGCGTACACTGTTGCCCAAATTCCTTCACCTGCCGGAGGACAAGCTGCGGGCCCGCTGCGAACAGGCCATTCGGAATTATGATCCCTGTATTTCCTGCGCCACTCACTTCCTCAAATTGCACATGCGGCGTGCAACAGGGGGGGCAAATCATGGCAGTTGAATATTCGGCCAGCTGGGTAGTGATCAGCCTCGGCAACCGCTTCCGCGGTGACGACAGTGTCGGACCCTACATCCTGCACCGGTTGCGCAGTCAACTTGCCGGCATTGCAGAATGTATTGAAAACAGCGGGGATATGACCCGACTGATGGAGGACTGGAGTGGTCGGCGGGTATGCATGGTGGACGCGCTGGTGGATGACAGCCGCGAGGTGGGGGACATCCTCCGTCTCGATGGACTGGCCGAGCCGATGCCAGAGAGCGTCAGCACGACCTCGAGCCACGGACTGAACCTGGGCGAGGCGATCGAACTCGGGCGGATCATGCAGGCCTTACCCCTGGAACTCAAACTCTTTGGAATTTGCGGGCGCAACTTCAATACCAGTGCAGAACTCTCTCCCGCGGTGATCGACGCAGCGGTGATCGTGGAAAAGGAAATTCTTGAACAACTGATTCCGCAAGGAGGCGATCACCAGTGCACGAACAATCCCTGATCAAAAACCTGGTTGCCACAATTCATGAGCTGGCCAGTCGCGAACCGGGCAATGTGGTGGCTGCCAAGCTCCGCCTCGGCGCACTCGCGCATATTTCTGCCGATCACCTGCGCGAGCACTTCGAACAGGAAACCAGTGGCACCCCGTTAGAGGGCTTGCGGCTGCAGATTGAAGAAGTTGCAGATATTCACCACGTCGAGGCACAGGAAATCATCCTCGAGAGTCTGGAATTCGAAGGTGCCAAGGGTGGACCATAATGGCTGATTCCATCTCCCGTCGTGCACTTGCGGTTACCGGCACCGTACAGGGGGTCGGTTTCCGGCCGTTTGTCTACCGCCTGGCGACAAGCTGTGGCCTGAGCGGTTGGGTAGCCAACCACGCCGGTGGCGTGAATATCGAAGTACAGGGAACGGCTGAGCAGCTGGCAGCTTTTGAACGCCGCCTGCAGATTGACAAGCCGGCACCGGCGACGATCGACAAGATCGTGGGCGAGTCACTTGCCCTGCGGCAGGAATCCGGCTTTCTGATTCGTGAAAGCGACACCGCCACCGCCCCGGGGGCGACCGTCTTGCCAGACCTGGCGCCCTGCGCGGAATGCCTGCGGGAACTATTCGATCCCGGTGATCGCCGCTTTCGCTACCCGTTTATCAACTGCACCCATTGTGGCCCTCGCTACAGTATCGTCAGCAAGCTTCCCTACGACCGTGCATTCACCGCGATGCGCCATTTCCCGCTGTGCGAAAATTGCCGTGGAGAATACACCAATCCTGCAAACCGTCGCTTCCACGCCGAACCGAATGCCTGTCCGCATTGCGGGCCACAGTTGTGTCTGCGGGACAGGTACGGCAATACCCTGGCAGAGCGCGACCGGGCGTTGCAACCGGCCGTCGATGCAATCGCAGCCGGGGAAATTGTCGCACTCAAGGGAGTTGGCGGCTTTCAGTTACTGGCAGATGCGGCAAATACGGAAACGATTGCGCGCCTGCGAGCGAGAAAGCAGCGGCCGCACAAACCCTTCGCACTTCTCTATCCGGACCTGGAAAGTGTTCGCCGGCACTGTCGGGTATCTACCATCGAGGTACAACTACTGTGCTCTGCGGAAAGACCAATTGTGCTGCTTGCAGCAAAGGATAGCGCCTCGACATCCATCGCCGCGGGTGTGGCGCCACACAATCCGAACCTCGGGGTGATGTTACCCGCTTCGCCGCTCCATCACCTGCTGATGGAGATGCTGGGAAAACCCGTGGTGGCGACCAGTGGCAACCTGAGTGGCGAACCACTTTGTATTGACAATGCAGAGGCCCAGGAGCGATTGGCGAATATCGCGGACCTGTTTCTGGTGCACGACCGCCAGATAGTGCGCCCACTGGACGATTCGGTACTCCGTATTATCGATGGACACCCGCTCATGCTGCGTCGCGCGCGGGGCTATGCACCGCTCCCCATTCATCTGCCGCCGGTATCTACCGCCGACCCCGGAAAACACCAGGATACCCTGGCGCTGGGCGCAGACCAGAAGAATTCTGTAGCCGTGTGTCGCGCTGATACCGTGTATCCCAGCCAGTATATTGGCGACCTCGCAAGCGCGGTTGCAGTGCGCACCTTTGAACAGACCACAGCAGACCTGGGCGACTTCTACCAGGTCGCAGCACAGACACTGGTTGCGGACAAACACCCGGGCTACAGCTCCGTTCGCTGGGCCGAGCACAGCGCACTGCCGGTGCTCGGGGTGCAGCACCACCTCGCGCATTTTTTCTCCTGTATGGCGGAACACGGTTATCAGGGCAGCGCCCTGGGAATCTGTTGGGACGGTACCGGTTACGGTGACGACGGGACAGTATGGGGCGGTGAGTTCCTGCACTGGGACGGCGGCGACAGCGTGCAGCGGGTCGCGACGATGCGGAGCTTCTCTCTACCTGGCGCAGAACGGGCGGTCCGAGAGCCCAGGCGTGCCGCCTTCGGCATGCTGTTCGAAATATTCGGCCGGGAGGCGCTTTATGTTCCCGCAATGCGGGAGCTATTTACCACCCGGGAAACAGATGTCCTTGTGCGCATGCTGGAAGGGGAAATCAACAGTCCCCGATGCAGTAGTGTCGGCCGCCTGTTTGACGCGGTGGCAATATTGCTGGGATTGGCCGGGGAGACGAGCTTCGAAGGGCAGGCGGCAATGGCGGTCGAATACGCTGCGCAGCGCTCCAGCACCCGCGTTTCTTATCCATTCCAGATACACAAACCGCACGAGCAGTGGGAAGTGGACTGGGCACCGCTGATGGCCGCACTGCTGGAAGCAGACAAAAACGGCGTTTCCGCCGAAGACCGGGCGGCCGCATTCCACAATACACTGGCGCGAATCATGCTGGCGGTGGCGCTTCAGATGGGACAGGAAAATATTTTCCTGTCCGGCGGCGTATTCCAGAACCGCCACTTAAGCGAGGTTGCCATTGGATTGTTGCGAGAGCATGGCTTCAGGGTCCATTGCCACAGTCAGGTACCGCCAAATGACGGCGGAATCGCACTGGGGCAGCTGTACTACCTGCGCTGTATGGCTGCCTGCGGCCGCCCGGTTGGCGAGGGCAGTCTCCAATGTGTCTAGGTATTCCGGGTCGCATCGAGGCCATCCTCGACGGTTCGCCGCTGGAGCGTAGTGGCCGGGTGAGTTTTGGCGGTATCACCAGGGAGATCAATCTTGCCTATGTACCGGAGGCCGCAGTGGGCGACTATGTCATCGTGCATGTGGGATTCGCAATCAGCCGGGTTCGGGAAGACGAGGCGCAACAGATTTTCCGGTACCTGGAGGAAATAGGGGAGCTGGACCAACTGTGAAATATCTGGACGAATACCGGCAGCGCAGCAGCATCCACAAGCTGGCAGCGCAGGTCAACGACACCGTCACCAGGCCTTGGACCATTATGGAAGTCTGCGGTGGCCAGACCCATGCCATCGTCAAATACGGGCTTCAGCAGCTGTTGCCGGCACAGCTGCAACTGGTACACGGCCCAGGTTGCCCGGTATGCGTAACCTCCCTGGAAATTATCGACAAGGCCATCGCGATCGCCGCCAGGCCCGAGGTTGTTTTCTGCTCCTTCGGCGATATGTTGCGGGTACCGGGAAGCAACGGCGACCTGCAGTCCGCGAAGGCGGCAGGTGCGGATGTGCGGGCGGTGTACTCCCCCCTGCATGCGGTGCGCCTGGCCGAGGAGAACCCGGACAGGGAGGTGGTTTTCTTCGCAATCGGTTTCGAGACCACGGCACCGGCCAACGCCATGGCAGCGTTTCTGGCCAGACGCAAAAGGCTGCGCAATTTTTCCCTGCTGGTTTCCCATTTCCTGGTGCCGCCGGCCATCGAGTCCATCGGTTCCGCGGCAGACTCCCGCGTACAGGGCTTCCTCGCGGCAGGGCATGTATGCGCAGTAATGGGCTATGAGGAGTACCTGCCACTGGCCAGCAAATTCCGCTTTCCCATCGTGGTGACCGGTTTCGAGCCACTGGATATTCTGGAGGGGATACTGATGTGTGTGCGGCAACTGGAGCAGGGTAAACACGAAGTACAAAATCAGTACGCCCGCGCAGTGGTGCGCAGCGGCAATATGCCAGCGAGATCCATGTTGGAACAGGTGTTCGAGGTGGCAACGCAGGACTGGCGCGGCGTGGGAAGCATTGGCAACAGTGGCCTGCAATTGCGCAGCGAATTTGCAGAATTTGATGCGCTGAAAAAATTCCGACCCGTGATTGCGGTTCCCGAAACAGACAGCGGCTGTATCAGCGGGCAGATCATGCTGGGTCACAACAAACCCAGCGACTGTCCACACTTCGGCCGCGAATGCCGCCCGGAACATCCGCTGGGGGCGCCTATGGTGTCGACCGAAGGCGCCTGTGCCGCCTACCACCGCTACAGCAGACAGGTCAGCACCAATGAACATTGACTGCCCAATACCGCTTGCAACCGAAGAACTGGTCCGCCTGGGCCACGGCAGCGGCGGTGAGATGACGCAGAAGCTGTTGCGGGAACACGTATTCCCACACCTGGACAACGAGTGGATTCGCCAGGGGCACGACAGCGCGACACTTCCCCTGGGTAGTGAACGGGTGGTATTCACCACCGATTCATTTGTGGTGTCGCCGCTGTTTTTCCCCGGCGGTGATATCGGCAAACTGGCGGTCTGTGGCACCGTGAACGATCTTGCCATGAGCGGCGCGATGCCGCTGTACCTGAGCTGCAGCCTGATACTGGAAGAGGGACTGCCGGTAAAAACCCTCGGCAGGGTCATGCAGTCCATGGCCGAGACCGCCGCGGAGGCCGGGGTTAAACTGGTCACCGGTGATACCAAGGTGGTGGAGCGGGGGAGGGGCGACGGCCTGTATATCAATACTGCCGGTATCGGCGCGCTGTCGCATTCCCTGCCGGTCGGGCCACAACAGATCCAGGCCGGCGACCTGATACTGCTGTCCGGAGATATCGGTCGCCACGGCATGGCGATCATGGCCCGGCGCGAGGGACTGGAATTCGATAGCCCGCTGCACAGCGACTGCGCGCTGCTGCACGGCGCCATCGGCGCATTACTGGATGCCGGGATTGCGGTGCACTGCCTGCGGGATCTCACCCGAGGAGGCCTGGCAACGGCCTTGGCGGAACTGGCAGAAGGTGCCGGCAAGGATTTTCTGGTACAGGAACCGGAAATCCCGGTGAGCGGGCCGGTGCAGGGCGCCTGCGAATTGCTCGGCCTGGACCCGCTATACGTGGCCAACGAGGGGCGCTTTATCGCCTTTGTGCCCGCACACCAGGCCCAGCATGCACTTGCGGTCATGGCCGCAATCCGTGTCTCCAGTGACAGCAAGGTTATCGGGGTAGTGGGCGATACGCCGCCGGGATCAGAGCCCGGATCACAGACTGGAGTGCGCGGACGGGCGGTGCTGAAGAACACCCTGGGCTGCGAACGCCTGCTCGATCGCCTGCCCGGGGAACAGTTGCCGAGAATCTGCTAATCGGCCGATACAGGCTGCCGAGCGCAATCGCTACATATTTCTGAAAAGCTGCTCTGCGTCTTCTTTGCGGCACAACTCGGTACCCTCGGTCATCACCGCGGCTGCCCCCGCGGCAACCCCGAATCTGACCGCGTCCGGCAATGCTTCGCCCCGGGCAAGGGCGGCCACCAGCCCGCCCACGACCGCATCGCCGGCACCAACCTTGCTGCGCAAGCGCACCGACGGGGCAGGTATCCGCTGCAGGGTGTCGCAGGTCGCGAGCAGTACACCGGCGCGCCCCAGGGACAGAATGACGACTTCCGCGCCGCCGCGATCAATGATCTCCCGGGCCGCCTGCTCGATGGCGCTGTCATCGCACAGCTCCCGGCCCACCAGTTCTTCCATCTCGCGTACATTGGGTTTGATCAGATAGACCCCGAAATCCAGTGCGTGGCGCAGCGCCGCCTGTTTCGTGTCCACCACGATCCGCACCCCCTCGGGTACCGCGTGCAGCAGGTCTCCATACCATTCCGGTGGTATACCCGCGGGCAAGCTGCCACTGAAAATGACGTAGCCGGCGGAAGAGGGGATCTGTCGCACCTGCTGTATCCACTGCTGACGCTCGATCTCCTGGAGCAGGGGGCCCGGCATCCCAAAACGGAACAGGTTGCCACTGGCAGTCTCGCGAACGATCAGGTTCTCCCGCACAGGTTCCTCGATCGCGATCGGCTGGTGCCGGACGCGCTCATTATCGAGGAACTGTGAGCCGGCGACCATTTTCGCCGCCACAACTCCAGTAGGCGCAAACATCCCCTCCCAGGCGACTGATGACCCGGGCAACGTTGATACCTCCTCCACCCGGATAGTCGTGGACGTCGCTGCAGGAAAGCTTGCAATCGGGGAGGATCTGCTCGACGGATACGGTCCTGTCGATGCATGGATTGAGCGTAACCGTCACGATGTTCATGCGGTCTATTCCTCGCGATGCTCGCGGCCAATCTGGAATCTATCGCCGCTACAGCATCCTCGTAATCATATCGACACAGCGTTGCGCAAAGGCCCACTCGTTGTCATACCAGGCGAGCACCTTGAGGAACCTGTCACCCACCATATAGGTATCTTTGGTGGTGACGATGGCGCTGTAGGGTTTACCGACAATGTCGCTGGACACCAGTTCACGATCATCCACCGCGAGGATGCCCTTCAGGGGGCCTCCGGCCCAGTGCCGGAAGGCATTGTTGACCTCATCGACGTTGGTGCCTTTCTGCAAGGTACAGGTGAAGTCCAACAGGGAACCACATTTGATCGGCGCACGCACCGCGCAGCCGTGCAGTTTACCCGCCAGCGCGGGGAGAACCAGTCCGATGGTGGTTGCCGCGCCGGTGGAAGTGGGCACAAGATTTTCCGCCGCCGCACGACCGCGCCGGCGCTTGCTGTTCCACCCATCAACGAGATTCTGTGAGGAGGTATACGCATGGATGGTGTTGATCATTCCATGCTCGATGCCGAATTCGTCGTTCAGTACCTTCGCCACGGGCGCAAGACAATTCGTGGTACAGCTGGCCATCGAAATGATATTGTGGCGGTGCCGGTCATAGCGCTGGTCGTTGATACCGACAACGAAATGGCCATCGAGCATGCTTTTCCCCGGGGCAGAGATCAGCACCTTTTTGGCGCCTGCGACAATATGTTTCGCGGCGCCGGGCCTGGTGCGAAACTGTCCCGTAGACTCGAGCACCACATCTACGCCTTTCTCACCCCAGGGAATCCTGGCGGGGTCACTTTCCGCGCTGACGGAAATGGATTGGCCATCAACCATCAACACATCATCTTCACCGTGCACCTTCAGGTCTCGGGTGTGATAGGTGGTATCGAACTCCAGCAGGTAGGCGAGGTCCTCTGCACTGGCGAGATCGTTTATATGCACCACTTCCAGACCGCCGTGATGCGATTCAAATGCAATACGCAGTACCTGTCCGCCAATCCGACCAAGTCCATTTATGCCGATTTTCATGGTTTACATCCTGGCGTCCGTTTGCTTTAACGGCAGTGAAAAAGTACAAACAAAAATTGTAGTTACGCCCTGTTGGTGCGGCAAGATTGCAGCCTTTTCAGAACCAGAAACGTATGCCCGCGACTATATAGGTGAATTCGGTGTCTTCCCCGTCTGCCTCGATCAGCTCCGCCGTGTCTCCGTGCTTACGCTCCCAGGACACACCGATGTAAGGCGCGAATTTCCGGGTAATCATGTAACGCAGGCGCAACCCAAGCTCAATACCGGTAAAACCCTCACCGAGGTTGTAGCGGGGGACATCCGAAAATGAAAATTCGGTTTCCAGGCGCGGTTCCAGCTCCAGCCGCTGGCTGAAATGAAAACCCCGTTCGATTTCCAGTCTCCAGGAACCGTCGCCATCTTCACTGACATATCCGGTGAGATCGGTTTCGAACCCGTAGGGCAATATTCCCTGGAATCCGCCAGCGAAAAAGGAGCGACTCTGGTTGGGGTTGGAGTCGTGTCGCATGCCCAGTTGCAGGTCCCAGAATGCGCGCACCGTGTGGTTCCAGAATACCTCGAGCGAGGCCGACTCGGTCTTGCCGCCGGCTTTCCGCTCGCCCTCGGACTCCAGGTACAGTTGGTTGTAGTCGCCGCCATACCAGGCGTCCACTTCCCAAACCTGCTTGTCGAGATCGCCGTCCTGCTGATATTCGAGCCGCTTACCCAGCACCTGGAAGAACTTCTGGTTATCGTGGATGGGAATAACACCGAAATTGCCCTGTGGTCTACCCGCGGCGTCAACGGCATATTTCCGGATCTGTTTACCGGGCTCGGGAGGGAGAGGAGGGCTGCGATAATCTGCCGGCTTCGGCTCGGTGCCGTCTTGCGATGCCTGTATCGTTACTTCTCCGGGCGGTCCTTGCCCCGCATCCACATAGGGCGATAACAGGGAGCTAACGAGCAGAAGATTGGTGTATTTCATAAGCTGATTCAGGCGACGCGAACCACCTGGAACATCCCCGCTTCCATGTGGTAAAGGAGGTGACAGTGAAACGCCCAATCCCCTTTCTCGATCGGCGTGATCAGTACCGACAGGGCCTCGCCGGGCTTGATCAGGATGGTGTGTTTGTAGGGAATCTTGTCGTTGCTGGCACCATTTTCCAGTTGCATCCACATACCGTGTAAATGCATCGGGTGTTCCATCATGGTGTGGTTGACCAGAAACAGCCGCAGTCGCTCGTTGTGCCTGAACAGGTAAGGGCCGGGTTGCTGGGTGAATTTTTTCCCATCCAGGGAGAAGATAAAGCGCTCCATATTGGCGGTGATATTGATGCACATTTCCCGATCTACCGTGGCCTTGTAGGGTTGCGGCTCTGCCGAAACCAGGTCCTTGTAGGTAAGCACCTTCCATCCGTCATGGCCAAGGCCGACCCCTGCCTCCGCGAGCCGGTTCTGGGGATTCATCACCGCCATAGCGACGTTCGGATTGTCCTTGTCCGGTATGAAGGGCGTCGGGCCATTGGGTCCGGGAACGGCGTCGTTCTGCATTCGCATGCGTTTGCGGTGCAGTTTTTTCTTCATCGCGTCGTTCATGCCACCGAAGTACTTGCCCTTCATCATGCCCATACCGATATCTTCAAGCCTGCGGTCCGGAGTGGGGCGCGGTGACGGCACCGCCGCCTGCATACCAATTTCCGGTGCGAGGGTCCCACGTGCGTAGCCACTGCGGTCGAGGGACTCTGCATACACCGTATAGGCGCGCTGCTCGCGAGGCCTGATCAGAACGTCGTAGGTTTCCGCAACACCGATGCGGAATTCATGGCAGCGCACCGGTTGAACCGCCTTGCCATCGGCCATCACCACTTCCATATCCAGCCCGGGAATACGCACATCGAAATTACTCATGGAAGACGCATTGATAATCCGCAGGCGCACGGTTTCGCCGGGCAGAAAACGGCCACTCCAGTTCATATCCGGCGAATGGCCGTTCATCAGGTAGGTGTAGATATAGCCCGTGACGTTGGAGAGGTCCCGCGGGCTCATATTCATCCTGCGGAACGGCAGCAATTCCGCATTGGCCTCGGCAAAGCCCTTGTTTCGAATGTCCTTCAGGTAATTAAACACCGTGCGCTGGTAATAGATGTAATACTCCGGTGCCAGGTTGATGTTGCGAAAAAGCGTTTCCGGATCGGTAAAAGCCCAGTCCGACAGCACGATGACGTGATCTCGTTCGCAGTGGAATGGCTCGCCGTCCTTTGGATCGATCACCAGTGGCCCATAAGAGCCGGTCTGCTCCTGGAAGCGCGAGTGACTGTGATACCAGTAGGTGCCAGCCTGCACCACCTTGAACCGGTAGCGATAGGTTTCCCCGGGCTGGATGCCGTTAAAATTCACCCCGGGCACGCCATCCATACGGAATGGCACCAGGATCCCGTGCCAATGGATAGAGGCGTGCTTGGTGTCTTCAAGGTAGTTGGTGACATCCATGGTCACCGTATCGCCTTCGCGCCAGCGGATTAACGGCCCCGGCACCGTGCCATTGATCGCGGTGGAGGTAGCGGTACGCCCGTCAATGGATAACGGGGCATAGCGGAAGGCCAGGTCGAAATAACTCTGCGGCGTGTAGTCACCAATACCCTGATGCAGATTTCTGGGTGAAGTCAGCGCCCAGGATGCAAGCGGAAATGCGACGTTTATCCCACTGGTGAACATACCCGCGCCAAGCATGCGCATAAATCGGCGCCTGCTACCAAATAGCGGCGCATGCATGCTCTCTTTCCGCTTGTCCATGGCCGACGTATCCCGATATCAGAAGCAATTTTTTGTGGATGATGCCTGCCAATGTAGTCCATGGGCCGGAATGACAGCACTTTGAGGCCTGCCCCTTCTAAATTTTTACCGTCATTCCAGGGACATTCCGTCCAAATATTTGGTGGTCAATTCGTTTTTGGCTAGCGATCTGTCGGCTGTTCAGCGTTCTCCACAAACCGCCAGACAAAAGATAAATGGGCGACTAAATTGCCCTAACGTTCTAATTTGAAATCTCAAACTGGTTACTTTTACTACAATTTTGATGGGTCTGATGACGCTTTTCATTTCTCAGGTATACAAGGAGTTCTTACCTATCATGAAAAGACTACTTAAATTTTCACCTATCATAGCTCCGTTGGCGCTTGCATTTTCCAGCACAGCATCTGCGGGCGTTCTCGGTCTGACTGGTCCCCAAGACTTTATTGTCCGTGTCGGCGGTTCATATATGTCGCCAAGGCAAGACCAGGTGAGTTTCGTCGACGAAACATTCCAGTACTTTGATGCCTTCCGCACCACAGTTGACCCGGATGCCGAGTGGGGTTGGTACATAAACGCGGAGTGGAAGCCTATAGAGCATTGGGGCATCGAGCTCAGCTATACCGACGGCGACAAACATGCCAGCGGTAGCGCAGATGGATACTTTTCTCTCTTTTTCGACGGTGTCGAATTTGGTGATGTTGCCAGTTTTGATGCCGACATCAGTACGGCCAGCTTGAAATTCTACCCGTTGGATGAGAGCTGCATGGTACAGCCCTATATCGGTGGTGGTATTAGCTATACCGATTTCAGTGAAGACGGCTTTAGGCGTTCACTGCGAGACGAACTTGCCGAAGTTGGTCTGCAGGGGAATTTCGATATGGGATACTCCTGGGGTTATACGTGGCAGGCCGGTATTGACTTCAATTTCGGTCGTGACAGTTCCTGGCTGGTAAATGTCGCTGCAGTTTACGCGCGATCCGTAACAGATATGCGGCTGCAGCTACTTGATGATGTCCCACCGCCCGCGGATGTAGAGCCATTCTTCGAATCCTATTCCGGGGATTACATCTATGACCCGTGGATGTTCAACCTTTCTGTAGGCTACAAGTTTTCTTTCTAAACCTCCGAATTCGGCAGATTCAATTGGGCGCAACTGCGCCCATTTTTTTGGGCTAGCCTGACGCAGGATTGAGCTCAGAAATTCCGTTTTCTCACGTCAAAACCGATACAGTAGCGTTAATTCGGTAAAATTCAGATCCTCTGAAGGTCCAGTTTCGCGCAGGAACTTCTCTGGCTTACCAAATGTATGTATGGCGGTAAATACCAGACCGCGACAGAAAGTATATGAGGCGGTTAGCGACAACGCAGTGGCTGCGAAGTGAGCATTGCTATCTCCCGGCGCCCGAACTATCCGGCCACCGGGGCTATAGAGCCCATCTTCAGTTTCCAAGCGCCAGAAAAAATTCAAGTCCGTGGTGATTGAGAGTGCCGCTGATGGCTGCAAGTAGAGAAACGTGTGGAAGTTGTAAAAGTTTCTGGGACCGAAGACTGCGGCCTCGGAAAAATAGTTCCCGCGGGGATATAATGGATTGAATGTACCCAGATCGCTATCGTCCGGATCGTCGTCACCGCTGGCGATATTGATACTGATCTTCACCCTAGGCTGCCAGAGGGTATCCCCCCATTGATAACTCGACTCCGTCGCCAGGGTCCAGGCGCTGATCTCGCCGCGCCCGAAGCGGCCAGACTGATATAGCACCTCCCAGTTCCAGGACCAGTTACCCGTTTTGCCCCAGTAGCGAGCACCGAAAGATTGCCGGTCTTCATGAGCGGAGCCCTGCACATAGGTCGAATCTTCGTTCTCGTAGCCCAGGTAGTAAAGATCGAGATTGCCGGGAAGTTTTCCAGAAGAGCGCAATGGCTTTTCGAGTACGCTGTAAATACCCCATAGTGCCTGAGTGTTATTGGTCTTGTCGTCGAATACCCCGCGCCGGTCGAGCCGCGGTCGAGCGGTGATGACATCGACCCGCCAACGTTCGCTGGTGACAAAGCCGCGCCCCCCATCGAAGGTGCGCCGGACATTGGGTCCCTCGCGGACGTCCACAAGGCGCCCTGAACCGAGCACTATTTCCTGGCGCCCGAGGCGCAATGTTGCTTCCCGTCCGTCCGATTCGCCCGCGCTCAGGTCGACGAAGGCGTTCTGCCACTCAAGCTTGTCTTCATCCACAGGGCTTGGGCCTTCTGCGCGCCCGGCCTCTAGCGCACTGGTAAGTTGGCCGAAAATACGCAGATGGCGACTCCAGTGAAAGTCACCGAGCACGGAGTACCGCTGTAGCCACACACCGTGCTCGTCTTGCGGATCCTGGCCATAGGTCGGGTTATTGGTATATTCGTAGCGCTGCCTCACCTCGCCGCCGATGGTGAGGTAGGCGGCGGCGCTATTGTTCAGTGGGAGGTACTTCCAGCAATACGGCCAGCAGTGAGGGCGCGGAGCAGTGCGGAGGTATGAATAATCTTCGTCGAAGCGCAGCTTCTTGATGGGGGGGGGCTCCATCTTGTGCAACCCCCGTCATACTGAACAGGATAGCGACAGCTGCTATCACAAACGTTTCCCAAAGCATGGCATCGGGTGATATCAAAAAGCAGTGACACGGTGGCGGGGAAGGCGTGGTCTTCGCTGGTCGCTTGCAGTTTACACAAGCCGTTGGACTGCGGATCGTCACCGCCACCGAAAGGGAATCTGTTTCGGCCGATGAGCCAGTCAGCTCTTGTTTGATCGCGCTGGTTGTCATTGCGAACCGTTATCAATGTTTCACCTATTGGGTCGGGCTACTGTATAGAGCCCCGCCCGGGCATACTTTTGTCTGGGGTAGCCTGTCCTGGCTCGGGAGAGAGTAGATGTGTCACCAATGGTTGTTTACCGCCGCGATGGAATTTGACCACGCGCTGTTGAATCTCACGGTCCTGTACTGATACACGCTGGTGGTGTCGCAGATGGGATAACCAGGAGTCTTCTATAAAATATTCGATCATGCGACCCGGTTCCGCCACATCCTCGAAAAGCCCCCAGGCAAATGCGCCATGTCGCTCGCGCGAGGCCTTGAGGCTGTTCATGGCGGCAAGGAAGTCCGCGGTATCTGCAATATCAATACGGTATTCTACCGTGACCATGACCGGGCCCCGGTCGAGGCTGATATCACTGGCAACCAGTGGTTGGGGCCAGTATCCACTGGGAGTGTGATCAAGACCTTTTCCCTGTAACAGCTTAAAACGCCAGCTGAGAACAGCAGCCAGAAGGGCGCCGGTGGCGGCAACCAGCAGGGTCAGAGATATCCCAATATAGTTGGCAACCTGCCCCCAGAGGATGCTGCCGAATGTCATGGCACCAAAGAAAATGATGATAAAAATGGAAAGGCCGCGGGCCCGTACCCAGTCGGGTAGGGCTAGCTGTGCGGCTATGTTTAGTCGGGATAACACCGTAATCCAGCAAAATCCCGCCGTAAGGCAGGCGATAATAGCTACATCTGTGCGTTTGACCAGCGCCAGAGCGGCGAGAACCAGTGCGCTTCCGAGGGTCCCGATAAATACCAATCGGTCGGAACTGTACTTACGTGCTAGCCGCGGTAAGAGCGCCGCTCCCAGCACGGCGCCAATACCGACGGCGGTGAGTATCGAGCCATACAGCTGCGGGCCTCCCTGTAGCTCCGTTCGGGCGACCAGTGGCAGAAGCGCCCAGAAAGCACTGACGAACGGAAAAAATGATAACGCGCGCAACAGTGCCGAATGCATAGACCCGCTAGCGCGTACGTAGCGTAAGCCGGTACGCATCGCACTCCAGAAGCGCTCCGCCGGCAGGTCGCTATTCTTCGTCGGTGGCGGCTTCCACCAGAGGAGGGCGGCAATAACTACCAGGAAACTCGCGGCGTTAATGAGATAGGGCCAGCCGATACCGATGGATGCAATGATGGCGCCGGCGAGGGCCGGCCCAATTGCACGGCTGATATTGATGCCCATACTATTCAGGGCAATGGCCGAAGCGAGGTCCGAACGGGGGACCAATTGAGGCACAATCGCTTGCCAAGCAGGGGTAACAAATGCCGCGCCCGTGCCAGACATCAATGTAAACAGTAAGAGTCCCACCGGAGTAATCCTGTCCGAAAAGACGAGACTTGCGAGAAATGCAGTGACTATTGCCAGGATCGCCATCACGATAATCAGCAATTTGCGCCGGCTCACCAGGTCAGCCAGGGCTCCGGCGGGGAGCGCGAACAGGAATACCGGTGCGCTGGTGGCAGCCTGTACCAGCGCGACCATCAGTGGTGAGGGATCAAGGGAAGTCATCAACCAGCCGGAAGCGACATCGTGCATCCATGTGCCGACATTGGATATTACTGTCGCCGTCCACAGAACTGCGAAGGCAAGATGGGAAAAGGGGCCCCACGCAGATTTGTTGACCGTCTCATTTTCTTGCTTGTTACATTTCTTCAACTTGTAGCTCTCAGAGCGTGTAACACGGGCAGCGGTGCGAGCGGGTCACAGCGCATCTGAGCTAGGTGATCGGAAACTGGCGGAATCCTTTTACCTCAGTAAGCCCTCCACGAAAGAGGGCACATTTCACACACGTTACTGCTGTTGCGACGCGTAACTCTGCATCAGATTGGCGTAGTGGGGTAAATGGTTGGCTAAAATTCCGCCAAATCCCTCTATGTCATTTCGCCAGTCGCGGTGCAGTTCACCCGCAACGGCGAACCAGTTTACTAGTTGCGCACCGGCTGCTTGCATTCGGCTCCACGCTCCTTCACGAGTAACCGGGTTGAAAGTCCCGGAGGCATCAGTGACAACAAAAACATCGAAGCCTTCTTCGATTGCCGACAAAGCTGGGAACGCAACGCAAACTTCAGTGACTACCCCCGCGATAAGCAGTTGCTTCTTCCCGGTCGCTTTCACAGCATTCACGAAATCTTCGTTATCCCACGCATTTATCTGACCAGGGCGAGCGAAGTATGGCGCATCGGGAAACGCCTCCTTAATTTCGGGCACCATCGGACCATTCGGTCCATCCTCAAAGCTGGTAGTCAGGATAGTGGGTATGTTGAAGAACTTCGCGATATCCGCCAGCGCCAGAACATTGTTCTTGAAGTCGTCGGGGGAAAAATCGCGAACGAGGGAAAGCAACCCTGCCTGATGATCAACCATCAAAAGGGCTACATCGTCCTTGTCCAATCGCTTGTACTCAAAACCCATGATTACTCACCTCTGTCGTTGAATGTGGGGACATATTTTCCCCGGATACCACCAGTCTAGAAGCCGCATTTAGCAACTACATAACCGAAACCGACCTAAGGACTGCTTGTGTAATTTACTGGCGACCAGTTGGGGATAGCTTGCAGGGTCGGTTTACGATATTGCGGATAGGCAGCGGACGCGTGCTCGATTTCGCCGTTGACTACGGTGAGATCGGCGCTGGTACCTAGTAGCTCCTGCTCTTTTACCTTCAGGATGTCACGGTCCAGGATAGCGAAGTCCGCCACCATACCGGGTGCTATGTCGCCCTTGCTACGCTCCTCACCAGAGAACCAGGCAGAACCCATGGTGAACAGCTTCAGTGCTGTAAGCCGATCGAGGCGGTTATCGGCATCATACAGTTTGGTACCGCCCACTGTCCGCCCAGATACAACCCAGTAATAGGTGGCCCAGGGATTGAAGCTGGACACACGGGTTCCGTCCGTTCCCAGGCCCACGGGGATACCCAATTCGAGCATCTTGCGTATCGGTGGCGCGCGGCGCGCGGCATCTTCGCCATAACGTTCAATAAAGTATTCACCGGCAAAAGCCATGCGTCCCTGTACCGCGATACCGCCGCCCAGCGCCTTGATCCGCTTCAGGTTTTTATCGGACACCGTTTCTGCGTGGTCGAACGACCAGCGCACCTTGCCAAGAGGCTGGGTCTTGTTGACCCGCTCCAGCACATCCAGCATGCGTCCGATGGATTCATCATAGGTTGCGTGAATACGAAAGGGCCAGCCATTTTCAATATGCAGGCGGACCACCACTTCCAGCTCCGTTTCCGCTTGCGCCTTGAGGTCCGGGCGGCTGGACGTGAAATTTTCATAGTCGGACGCAGACCACACTAGTAGCTCCCCGCCGCCCTCTATTACATAACCGTTGTCGTGGTCGCTGTGGAAGTTCTGGTCATGGTGATAGTCGGCCATCCACGCCTCAAACTGCCTGCGCTCCTCACCCGGCTTCTGTGGAAAAAGGAAAGCCGATATGCGTATCGGCAGTTCGCCGTCCTTCGCCAGCTTTGTTGAGGCCGCATAGTCCCTGGGGAACTGGTGACCACCGCCGCCGGCATCCACCGCACTGGTTTCGCCAAGGCTCAGCAAGTGCCGGTAGAACTGAATGGAGGAGTTGTACTGTTGCTTCGCATCAAGCGGCGGCAGGGCGCCGATGGTGCGATACAGAATCATCGGGTTTGGATCCGCGATCAGGCGCCCGGTAGGATTACCATCCGCATCGCGCTCGTAACGACTGCCCTCTGGCGCCACACTGTTGCGGTCTATCCCCAGCGCCCTCATGCCGGCATTATTGAGTAGACCACCCGAGTAGAGGAAGAGTATGAATACCGGCGTATCCGGTGCCGCCGTGTTGAGCTCGTCAACACTGGGCATGCGCTTCTCTTTGAATTGATAGGGTGACCAGCCGCCAATCACTCGCACCCACTGGTCCTCGGGAGTGCGCTTGGCCTGTTCGCTGACGAGGTGCAATGCCTCCTCGAGGCTGTCGATGCCCTCCCAGCGGGTTTCACTGTTGTAGAAGCGCCCGCCGCGCACCACGTGTAGATGGGAATCGTTGAGTCCCGGAATCACGCGCCGGCCTCCGGCGTCGATGACTTTGGTGTCCGGGTCTTTATCTGCCAACAGGCTCGCAGCATCCTTACTCAATGCGGTAAAGACGCCATCTTCGACGGAAAATGCGGTCAGGTTTTCGCCACCGTGGAAACTAGTGACTTTGGCATTTGTGACGATCAAGTCCGGGGCCCCCAGCGCCGGGGTGGCACAGCCTATACACCCGGCAAGAAGGAAGCAGAGGAAGGCTCTCATGCTGTTTTCCGCGTTTCAGTACCGAAAACGCCCCGGCGCGGGTCGGGGCGTCTTGGCATTTTTCTGCCCAATTTTGTGCTAAACATCTCTAACAAGAACGCACGCCGGTAATGATGGTGCACAATTTCGCCACACCGTAGGCCTCTCTACTGACACGACCGGAAGCGACGATGAAGAAATCAACGACCTGGTGATCGAGACTGGCAGACCGTTTTCCCACCTATACCGCCGAATAGACGTCATGCCAAGATTTCATTGTAGTTCGTGGGACAGGGACCAGCTGTGAGAATTCCGGTGCTAGCGTGGGAAGAGGTACTGGACACCACCCGTGCGCCTCTATTGATTGGGTGTGTAGAGGGGACCAGTTATGTCTGGTTGTAACCGCCTTCTATTCAAAAGGTCTTCGACGATAACCTATTGTTGCCACTAATTTGGAGCGAGGAGGGCATTGCCTTCTGCCATTTTTCGTCAGCTACACCGACGTCGATAGTCTGGGTCCGGCATCTCGAGAATTGCTCGGGGAATTACATAATTAAAAACAAATCGATGGATTAAAACTCAGGAATACAGCATAGAAATGACTTTCCGCTTAGGAAACAGGGGGCTTTTTCAACTTTTCGGTGCCGTCACGCTTTTGTTGTTTGTGCTGGGTTGTGAGCAGCAGATTTCTCAAAATTCGTCTTCCGATAAGTCGCGGTACGATGTCGATCGAACCGATATCAATGACTCTCTAGATTTCATGAATTATCGGGAGGTCGGCGATTTAGAATCTTTGAAAAGGCGTGGGTTTATTCGCTTTGCTACCTACACGTACTCGTTGGACGACCAGCTTCCACGAGCCTCCGTTGTCAGTCAGCGGCATCGTGATTTGGCCAGGCAATTCGCCAAAAGATTAGGATTACATCCCGTTTGGATTCAGGCAAATTCTCCGGCACACGGCATTGAACTATTGCGCAGTGGCCTGGCAGATGTTATCGCGGACAATTTTACGGATACTCCACAACGACATCATCTGATCGGCACCACACAAGCGATATTCCAAGCCTATCAAGTATTGATCACGTCTGCGGATGGTCCCGAAATCCAGAACCCAGAAGATCTTAAAAAAGCCACCATTTTAGCCATAAGTGGAACCGTTTTCTCGGATACCGCGAAAAAGCTCACTCAGATGTACCCGAATTCTGGTTTGACCATAAAAGAAATCGAAATACGAGATAACCCTGACGAACTTATGGATAGCCTGAACCGTCATCCAGGATCCATCACCATTCTTGATAGCAACACCGTGCAAGGCATCCTCGAATACCGTAATGATTTTAAGATGGGGGCTCGCGTCAGCGAGAAGGAGGGCATCGTATGGGCTGTGCGCAAGGACGCATTGCGTCTGCGTACCCGTCTGAACAACTACCTGACCCGTAGACTGGTTTCAGAGCATGAAGTACGCACATCAGACTGGAATGATATCAAGGATTCCGGAGTTATCCGCCTGCTGACCCACAATACCGCAACCAGTTACTACCTGTGGAAAGGCGTACTGATGGGTTTTGATTACGACCTGGCCAAAGCGTTTGCCGATCACCATAACCTGGAGCTACAGGTTGTCGTGGTTCCCTACGGAGAAGATCTTGTTGAATGGCTCAAGCAGGGGCGCGGAGATATTGCCGGATCTTCAACAACAATTACTCAGGCACGCAAACAGCAGGGCGCCACTTTCAGTATCCCGTACTTGAGAATATCCGGACAAGTCCTAAGTAACAGGAATCAGCGGCCAATTGAAACGCTACAAGATCTCGACGGCCGCACGCTCACCGTACGCTACAGTTCTAGCTTCTCCGATGTGATAAGGAACCTTCGCCGAAATGGGATTGACGTAAAGCAGGAAATTGCTCCAGTGTCTTTTGCACAACTTGTCAATATGCTTGCGGAAGGGGATCTGGATGCTATTGCAGGAGATTCTCACGCAGTGGAAATTGAAGCTTCGCTACGTCCGGAGCTGCAGGCCGGTGTCATGCTAACCGCGCCCAGATCACAAGCCTGGATGGTTCTACCTAAGAACACCGTATTACTAAAAAATGTAAATGTTTTTTTGAACGACTACAAGACCACCAGCGCATACCGACAGAAAGTCGATGCCTATTTCAAGCCCAGTGGCCGGTATGGAAAACGTGCGAAAGCGCGCATTGATCCGGATAGCGACCTTTCACCGTTTGATACTCTAGTACAATCATCATCACAAGTTTATGATTTCGATTGGAAACTAATAGTCGCTCAGATGTGGCAGGAGAGCAGCTTCAACCCGAGTGCCGTTTCGCCAGTGGGGGCTCAGGGTCTATTGCAGGTTATGCCTGGCACAGCGGAGGATATGGGTTTTACGCCACCACTCTTTGATCCAGATCGCGGTATCCAGGCAGGAGTGAAATATCTCAGCTGGGTGCGAGACCGGTTTGATACCACAATGCCAGTAGATGAAAGATTGTGGTTTAGCCTAGCAGCCTACAATGCCGGATATGCACATGTTCTGGATGCGAAGCGACTTTGCGAAAAGCTTGGATTAGACGCAAACATTTGGTTCAACAACGTCGAAGTAGCAATGCTTAAACTGTCGGAGCCTCGCTATTACAACACTGCCCGGTATGGATTTGTGCGCGGTGCGGAGCCAGTTCGCTACGTGAGAAACATCAGAGAACTATATAGAGCATATACCAGCCTCTCTGAGGGAAGAGTTATTCAAGAATAATTGTTGAGCCGTTAGTCAATGCATTTATATGAAAAAAGAGCGGTGCAAATACACCGCCCAAACAGGGGTACACGAGAATTCTTACGCGATTTGAGCAATGCTATTCCTGGCTGCTAGCAAGCTATCAGTTTTAGCCTCATCATTCACAGCGAGCCCCTCTGCATGTATGAACTCAACATCAGATATCCCGATAAAACCCAGGAATTGACGGATAAAGCTCGTTTGCCCATGATTTTCTCCGTAAAAGCCACCGCGCGTAATTACCACATAGGCCTTTTTTCCGGTCAAAAGACCGACTGGGCCTTCGGGTGTATATTGAAACGTTTCGCCAACACGAGCGACATGGTCGAAATACGAATGCAGGCTTGAAGGCACGCTGAAGTTGTACATTGGAACCCCAAGTACCAGCACATCTGCATTGCGGATCTCATCTATTAAAGTGTCCGAATAGTCAACGACCGCCTGCTCATCCACCGTTCTCTCCGACCATTTGGTCGAGAAGGCCTGAAATCGAGGCAGGGTTAAGTGAGGGACCGGATCAACTGCCAGGTCACGGGTAGTCACTGTCCCATTTGGATGAGCAGACAGCCATTTCTCTTTGATCTCTTCAACAAGCTGCGACGATTGTCCATCTTGCTGAAAAATACTTGTTTTGATCTGGAGTAAATTTGCCATATCGATACCTTTAATCAAGGTTGGTTTTGAGTTGGCGGAATTTAAGCACTTACGAGATGGATAGGGAATTGAATAAAATAGGGCAAAACAATCTAATTACTCGAACGGATGCGACCACACTGCTACTGCACAATGGCTACACAGCGGCTCAATAGCGCCAAAACTTAACATCTACGGCCGCTGAATTCCTGCCACAAAGATTGATTCGAATATCATCAGGTATGAAAATCGAATGACATAATCGGATTTTTCAAATATTCAGATTGAAATGAGAGGCATAGAATCTGCCCCAATGTTGCGTAGCGGGTATTTCGCTAACGCTTAAATTGGAGAGAACCATGGAATACATCCGCCTATCTGACGAACGCGGTCGCGCGAACTTCGGTTGGCTAAAAAGCCAGCACACGTTTTCATTCGGTTCGTATTTCGATTCCGAGCATATGGGCCTATCCAGCCTTCGAGTTCTCAACGACGACCGAGTGGCCCCGGGTGCTGGATTTGGCACTCATGGACACAGGGATATGGAAATAATTTCCTACGTAATAAAAGGGGAGATTGAACACAGAGATAGCATGGGAAACCACTTTGTGATCCCCGCAGGTGAAGTACAGCGCATGAGCGCAGGCACAGGCATCACTCACTCAGAGTACAACCCTTCAACGCACCAAGAATTGAGATTCTTGCAAATTTGGATACAGCCAAATAGAAAAGGTATAGCACCGAACTACGCCCAGAAAAAAATTGAACAACACGAAGCCTTGACAGCCTTAATAACCCCCAAAGGAGAGCATGGCACGCTAAGTATCAATCAAAACGCCAGCATGTATCGAATGGCACTAAATCGTGATGAAGAGCTTACATTGAGCATTGATAGAAAGAGAAAAGGGTACTTACATATTCTTTCTGGTGATGCACAAATTGAGTCAGATATAGCCGGAAACAACGGAATATCTAGCATCGAACTAAGTTCCGGGGACGGAATTGGCAGTGCTCGGCCACGGAAACTACTTATTAAATCCAGATCCGAATTTTCGGCGCTCTGGTTTGACCTTCCTGGATAACCGTATATTTTCTGCCCATCATGAAAATAGAGCGTTCAATATTTTAGGTTCATACGGACAATTTTTTTCAATTCAATATTGAATCAAATACAAATAGGATGGACCCGTCCATCAAGATGGCAGTGACAACTGTCGGATTTAACTTTTATTTGGAGAAAATCATGAATACTTATCTTGAAAGAGTGTTGCATACAAATAGCAATATAGCAGCACTTATTCTGCGGGTTCCCGTCGGGATTATACTTTCTGCCCACGGGGCACAGAAACTGTTTGGTGCATTTGGAGGCTATGGTTTAGAAGGTACCGGTCAGTGGATGGCGTCTATTGGATTGGAACCCGGATACCTTATGGCTTTGCTAGCAGGAAACGCAGAGTTTTTTGGCGGAATTGCGCTAGTGCTAGGTCTGCTGACTCGGCCGGCCGCACTTATAAGCGCGTTTACCATGCTGGTCGCTCTATTCGTGGTGCATTTGGAAAACGGTTTATTTATGAGCAATAACGGCTACGAATTTGCGCTCGCCCTATTGATGTCAACAACGGCATTGGTATTCCAGGGAGGCGGTACGTTCTCATTAGATCGCGCCTTCACGAAGAAGGACAACTTTACTTCCATGCTATCGAATGACATTAGAGAAGCCTAGATTGGTTAGGTAGTATCCAATGTTTTTTTGCACAATGGCCCGCTTAACAGCGGGCCATTTTTTTTAAATCCAAATTTCCATAGAACACAGAACATCAATCCATCTGAGAAATAGCAAAGCGTGTATTCTTTACACGTTTACTGAACATCCATTTTTTCTCACCAATACCTTGATTCTAGAACGTCGAACAATTTCACAAATTTTTGCTGATTTTTCATGGGTCAATCCTGGATTAGCATTCCCCCTAAATCAGCAGATGGTAAGAAGCTCTGCAAAAGTCGAAATAAAACTGATTCAATTCAGGAGGACGTTTCCGGTGTATCAAACAGATATTCCTAAGTGTTTTGTAGATTTAAGGCATTTTTGTAAGAATTTATTCAAGCGTAAAGCTCTTCTCTAGGTTGGCGTAACAGCAGCAACAAGTATTTCAATAGCGCTACCTGTCTGGGTAGCAATTGCTGGATGGTTATCGTATTGCTCACGCGGCAGCTCAATAAGAGACGGGGTCTATAATCATGCCTGTCTAGTGACAGGGCTTGGAATCGGAATAGCGGCGCAATCTGTAGTAGGGCAGTGGGATCCCACATATGAATTGTGGCCTTTACTTAGTTCTGTAATCTTGGCTGTCAGCGGTGCCTGGTTAATGAATATTGCTACCGGTGTACGGAATTTGCTCAGCTACTTGATTGGCATATCAGTTGTTGCCATTGCAGGTTTGGATATATCAATCGGTAGTTATCTGTATCTGACGGTCGCTACGACCCTAGGTGCCGCTATCGCTTTATCCACGGGTGTTCTTTATCAAACATTTTGGGATGGAGATTAAAAGATGAATGCAATACACACGCTAATTGAATCGCTAAACAGCCACTTAACTGATGTTGTGCGATCCACAATAACGGATATTGGCCTGATGCGCGCCCACGAAACAATGAGGAACCTTGACCAGGAGTACGCCAGAGAAAATCCGGGAGGTACTGAAAATGTTTAGGCGCTTGGCATTCGTAGTCACGGTCTCATTTATTACTGCAATAGCCTTTACCGGACCAGTAGTATCTGACGAGGGCCTTCCGTTAGACATCAGTACAAGCCAAATGTAAAAGATGGGTTGCATCGCGAGTACCTCGATGCCGGGGTATTGATGCCGGGGTTAAAAAGTCCTTGGGGCACAAAAGCCATATGCAGGACAGCGTACATTGCAGGATTGAGCCACCGTTCCATATATTAGTGCGCATAATATAGATTATGTTAAATACTGCGCCTGTTTCCAAAAAGTCAATACCCGCCAGCGCCACACACGCCCCAAACCCCGCAATTGCACACTAAATCGCCGTTATCGATAAAAAAATACCATGAATAAATTTTGCCGATTTGGCGCGTGTTTCGTCTTTTGTGACATAGTACCCGGCGCTTTTGTGAACCAATAAGAAGGAAAAGAAGCGCATGGAACCCATCACCAATAATCACCCGGACTTTGGTCATTTCTATCTGCCGCTCGATGCCGCGACCGTTGCGGATATCTGCCGGGTCAGCCTGCGCACGGCGCAGCGCTGGTGGAACGGCGACAGCCGCCCGCCCTATTCGGCAATTCAACTGGTGCGACTGGTACACGGTGGCCGGGTGATGCCCGGGGGCTGGCCGGAGCACTGGCGGTTTGCCCTGGGGACGCTACAGACGGGCAGCGACTGCGACGCAATACGGCAACAGGATATTGCCGCGTATCACTGGGTTAAAAACAGCTGGTATGAGGCGCTGGCGCTGATTACACGCACCGAGCAGCAGATCAATGCACTGCTGCCGCTGCTGCGGGAATCAGACCGGGAGAAATTACAGGATCACCGCCTCGCCCTGGGGGAACTGCGCAGCCGCGACCATATAGCGCGGGAATGGCGATTGCGGCAGCGAGAAAAGCACCGCGCCAGCGGCTGCTAATTCTGAATGGCACGGACAAGCCTTGCGGTCTCTTCGTGCTTCAATTCGACTGCCAGCAATCGGCGGTCGAATTTCCACAGGCACACCACCAGCGCGACGGTGGCGATATCTCCGGTGGCCTGCAATGCCTGCAAAAATTCCATTACCGTTTGAGCCTCTGAAATTTATCAATGCCGAGCAGGGTTGCGGTGATGGTCACCAGCAGGCCCAAATACCACTCCGGCTGTGCCATGAGCAGCTGAAACCCGGCCCCGGCGCTTTCACGCATAAACGGCAGGTAACAGGCGATTGCCGGATAGAACCAGAACAGCACCAATATACGCCCGGTCCAGCCGGTAGCGCCCGCTTTTTGCAGTTCGATTTTTGCCTCGGTTTTTGCCCTGCCGAGCTGCTGGCGATTGTTAAAAAAACTGGTACCCCAGCCGAGAATGGTTGTCAGCAGGGTAACGACTGCGGCACTCACTGCTGGCCCCGCTTGTTCATGTGCTTCACGATCAATGCGACGGTGATGCCCGCCGCGACGGTGATTGCATACTGTTTCACATCGCCCCCCATCCGCTGTAGTTGCTGCCGGTATACGGCTGAATATCGTCTACCGGCGTTGGTTGAAACAGCTCTTTTTCCGCTGCCATCTGTTCCGGGTGCGTTTTCTCATACAGCCACACGCCGAGCGAGAAATCATCTTCACCCGTGACGGTGGACCCCACCGCGTTTACACCCTTGTAGGCAATATTCTGGTCACTGGTCGGGTTCAGCGCCTGCCCGATTGCGCCGCGCTTGGCATACAGGAACAGGCCCCCGCCAATCGCCGCGGCGGTCAGCACCATTAGGCCATCAACTTTTACTTTTACGCCCATGATACGCCCTCGCGAATAAAGTCCAGTGTGTAGGGCTGCTCGCCGTTTTCGTGCAGGGTCATTGCCTCGAATAACTGCGGGTACAGATCCCGGGTGACGGTTTGCATCGGCAGAATGCCCGAGCGGTTCGACACATGGTCGATGTACGCGCGCAGGTCGTTTTCACTCTTTGGCGCCCAGGCGCCGAGAATGCCCGCGAGCGTATCCACGCCCCGGCTTCGATAGGCACCGCCGACGATGCGCGTCGCAGCGCGGAACCCGTAGCGGGCATCGATAAACTGCGCAAAGCGCGGGTCGGTCTGGCTCGCATCCAGCCCTAGCCAATCGTCGCCCTTTTCGATATTCAGCGGGTTATTGTTGCGAATCCCACGCTTGGTGGAATTGGCCCCCGGTTCAGTGGTCAGCGCTTCGGTTACGTTTTCCAATCCCATCACCTCTAAAATACTTATATTTTTTTCTGGCTCTTTATTCTGCGGCGAATCGGTCACCACCACTTGCCGCCCCGCCCTCGCACTCAAAAACACGGCGCCAGCAGTCAGCGCCGCCAGCGCCAAACCGCCCGCGCCACGCATCACGCTACCGCCGCCGGCAAAATGCTAATCTCAAAAACGCTTCCGTCTACCACTGTCAAATCCGGCACCGACATACCCCGACGCGCAAAGGTTTGCGTGCCGGAATTAACGGCAATTTCTGCACGCCCGTTGTCATACTTGTACCCTGTCAAATAATCCAAGTAATCGGTACCTCCGCCGACACTGGAAACAACAAACGGCAGCCAATCAAAAGAAACTACGGTTGCGCCGTAACGGTCGAAACTTGCCACCCGGTCAAATAGTTTCTGTGTGACTCGCCGCGACGCGTCACCAACCGGCTGCGAATAAAGCTCCCCATAGGTTGTAATATCCCGCGTCTCTTGTATGCCCGTCCAGCGGATACCGTGCAATGTATCCGGTGTTATTGCTTCATAGTACGACGCGCCAGACACCCCACTTCCATAGGAAAAATCTAAAGACTCGTCACGAACAATACCGTTCGCCGTAATCCGATACCCGGCAAAATTTTTCACCGAGTTGAAATTGCTATATAGCCGATCCTCTGCACCCAACAACATAATCGAATCCGTCGCGTGCGAAATTGCAATTTCCTCTCGCACATCCTGCCCGAAAAAATCGAATGATAAGATTTTTGTTCCGTCACCATGCAGGCAGTAAATCCGATCACCCCAAATATGCAGCCCGCGCCTTGTTGTTGTTATATAACCTCCGAGCGTCCCCGCCGGAGCAATCGGCACTAAATCCGCGCCCGGATAATCTGCCTTATATATAGCCCCGGCTATGTGCCGCATAAATACGCGGAAACCGTCTGTAATTGCGAGACTGTTCATATTGCTTGAACTAAACCCGGCGCTTGCTGGATAGGTAAAATCAACCCCAGATACAGTATCCAAACCCAGTTCTACGATTGCGCCGGTGCTGATTACCGCGTAAAACTTACCATCCTTATAGGTCGCCCCGTAGCACGAATCCATCCCAGATGCTACAACCTCATTACCTCCCACCATCACCTCTGTGGCCAACGATACCGCGCCCACCTCACGAGTAATATCGGCTGGCAACGCATCAGCAACCCCGCCCGACTGAGTGGAAATATACGCGGAAACATTCAACTCACCGGATACGATCAATCGGGAAAACTCGCCAAAGCCCAATACCAGTTTTATCACCTGATCGTAGGGACTGACCACGCGCACGGACTGCACGGGTCGATCAAAGCGCGCGAAGTCGCCCGCCTTGCGACCGGACAAACGGGAGTCGCCAATTACAAAATCAAGGTCGGTACCCTGATCGATGAAAATAAATTCACACGGCTGATCGATATTCAGCGGTACGCCCGCTTTCAGAATTTTTGTGTGTGTCTGCTGCTGCTTGTTGCCGGTCATTCCATCCACCCGTTGCCAACTACCAAATGCACGTTACCGGCAGAGGTGGCGCGCAGTGTTTTGAATTTTTGATCCAGCTTGACCTTTTCGGCTTGCAGCAATTCCAGCTTTCCGCCATCGAACTCCACCGTCACGGCGGCGGCGGTTTTGTTCAGAATGAACGATGAAGGCGGGCAGATGATACTGGTCGGAATGCCGTTGCTTGCTGTTTTGTAATCGCGCATCACTTGCCCTTCCGGTTTTTGACCACGGCGGCGACGACGATACCGGCAGCGGCGAGACCGCCAACCACCTTTAACGCCTTGATGCCTTCGGTGGTGACCGCTTCGCCTTCGCTGCGGCTGTTCAGCATGGCCAGTTCAAAACCGCGTTCTATGGTTTCCACATTCTGCTTGCTGGCAAATTCGGTGCTTTTGGTGATTGCGCCGATGGCCTGCGCGAGTGTGTCGCTTGCAAACTGGTTATTTTCTTCCAGGGCACCGAATGACAGCGCCCCGAAATTCTGCGCGGTTGCAAATGCTTCTTCTGTGGCGGTCAGCCCCAAGTCCAGCGCGCCCTGGTTCATTTTTATTGCGGCATCGATTGCGCCGTAGTCGGTGCTTGTGATATTGCCGACGCTCGCGCCTTCGGATAGCGCGAGGTTCACACGGTCACCGTCTCCGGTGCCTTCCACAAAGTTGAACGTCTGATCGACCTGCGACGAACTTTGCGAGCTGCTGCTTTTGGAATCTCCGCCCATTACAGTTCCATCCGGTAAACGCTGCCCGCGTATTGCAGGCCCACGCGTTGATAAAGTGACTCAATCCGCCAGTCTCTTGTGTGACAGCGAATCGACTTGAATTTGCCCAGGGCCCCGGCTTTCACCGCGCGCAGCCCCCGCACCAGTCCGGTGCCGATGCAGGCACACAACACCAGCTCTTCACCCTCGATTCTGGTGACAAAAAAACCGGACGCGCCGCCGCCGATTGCATACAGCTGCGCCGCTCCGGTCTCCAGTTCCCGCTCCACTAGTGGCGACAGCACACCGGGCGCGGCATCGAATGCGAGCGCGGCGGACTGATGTGGCCACGGTAGCCGGGTTATTTCTTCCACAGGTAAACGGCTCCCAGCAGTACCGCGCCGCCAATCAACAGCGTTTGCGTTGACAGCCCGGAAGTGCCGCCCGCGTTGTTAAACGTGAACGTTTTATTGCCGCTGCCGCTGCCGCCTGCGCTGCCGCCTGTCGCGGAGGACGGGCCACCGCCCCCCATATCCAGACCGCCGCCGCCCGTGAGCGATGTCAAACCACCAAACATGTTCTACCCCTTGGCGAGTTTCACCACCGCCATGCCGGCCAGCAGTACCCCGGTGAATTGCAGCACCCGCTTATCCATGACAATGCCGCCTACACTCACCGTATTTTTGGCGACTGCGGTTTGCCCGGCATTGACCTGCCGCGCATCTGCGCCCGCGTAGGCGGCGGGCGAGCTGCTGGCATCGACATAAGCGTTTGCGTTGTCGGGTTGCGGTGCTGCCTGGGTCACTTGCGGCGTCGGGTTCTCCGCCGCCAGCTTGCCCAGATACAGCTCCCCGGCCCAGTCGAGAAAATTGGAACCTGAAGAGGCCATGATTTACCCCCTTACACTTCCAGCTCGCCGAGGTACTCCGCGAGAATTTCCACTGTCTCCGCGCCGGAACTGGTCAGCTTGAGTCGCAGATCCTGCGCGGTGCGCACGTCCAGCTTGTTCTCGCCGTAGCCATCTTCGGAGAAGTCCACGACCACCCAACCGGCTTGCGGGCTGCGCTCGGAATCGGCGAGCATGAAATCATTCAGGGCGGTGGTGCGCTCCCAGACGGTGCGACCGTCGCGCTCAATCTCAAGGTCTGTGATGTTTGCGGCCTTGATGAAAATGCGACTGATCCACTGGTGCGAACGGGTACCCTTCGGCAGCTTGTCAAAGTCCCAGCGACCGGCGAGGCCCTGCGCATACAGGCGGCGCAGCGAGCGAATCATGCCCGGCCCACCCTCGCGCACCGGCGATTGGATTGCGTAGGCGTTGGTAATTGCCGGAGTGGTGGCGGTACCGTCGATATCTACCTCCAGCGACAGCGAGTCGATAATCTGGCCGGTTTTCGGGTTCAGGCTGCCGATATTCAGTGCGGTCAACTCTTCCAGGTCGCGGCGCTTGAGGCCGGTCTGGTCGATGCAGATGCGAACAAAGGAACCGTCACCGGCTTGCAGGCCATCGAACTCGTTCATCACGTCCAACGCTTCACCGGAAAACGACATGATGGCCTTGGCGTTGGCCATCACGCGCACTTCATTGATTTTGCTGGTGGGGATATTGGTTGCCAGCACGAACGCGTGATACGTGCGCGGCTTTGGCAGTTTGATTGTCGCGGTCTGGCCAGGGGCCACACCTTCGGCGGGTGCGAGTCGAATCGTCTGGCGCATTACTTTTTCGCTCCCTTGGTGGCGACATTCGCGGCGGTTTGCAGGGGAGCAATGCCAGATTTTTTGAGCAGGAACGCCACGCCCATAAGGCCAGCGATACCTACGGCAGCGGAAAACGCAATACTGCCGTTAAAGTTGTCCTGAACGGCCGATTTGGCCTTGTTCACTGGGTCCATGATTGGAAGTCCTCAGATTTGCCCCTTGTCGGGTTGTCGGTTTTCGGAGGCTTCACATTCGGCGGGCGACAGGCACAAAAAAACCGGCGCAATGGCCGGTTAACCTAAAGGTCTGGATTCGGTCGGGATTCGGTTAATTTTTTTGGTATTTGAGCTGGTATTGCTGCGGCTCGCGGTGGTTGGCCGGGTCGAATCGCCAGAATTGCAGCGGCTGCTGGTCGGCAATGGCAGGGCCCGGGATTCCGTAGCGCTTGCCCACCTTGACCGAGGTATCCCCGAGAATCGAGCCAATCACGGCTACCTCGCAGGCATTCAGCACCGTTTTTGATGTCTCCTCTGGTTTCTGCGCCACCGCGTGATACCGCAGTCCGAATTTGCGCCCCTGATTCAGCAGGCGCATGTGCTCCGGCGCGGCCGCGCCGCTGCGGGTACCGCTGCCGGTCAGCTCCTCATCGATCACATAGGTGATCTTGCTGCCGTTTAGCACCGCCCACACCAGCCGACAGAAGAACTCGTGTTCCTCTTCGTTCTGGAATACTGGCGAGTAGGCAATGCGGAAACCGCGGCCCGACTTGACCGCGCGCAGCACCGCCGCCGCGAACGCTTTTTGCGTGTGGTAGCGGTGCGCCTTGTGGTCATAGTTCGGGTCAAATATTAGTACCCTTGCACCCTGCTTTGGTATCTCGCTGTTCTGCTTGACCGCCTGGGACTTACCTTGCCCACTTCGGGCAAGGTAGATGGTATTGCGGTTTGGCAGTGACGGGTCAGGATTCGTCGCCATCCGGGCGCACCCCCTGCTGTATGGTCTCCTCTGCCTGCTCCGCTTCGGCTTCGGCCTTGGCCCGGTCGGCCTGTTTCAGGCCCACCACATCGGCGGCGGAACGCCACACCAGTTCCCCGACAAAGGCGAGCGCGTCGGCCTCTTCGGAATACTTCAGCACCGCCGACTCTTCCAGCTGGTGCTTGGCCAGCGCCGGCGCCAGCCGGGTCTCCGATTCTTTGTACACCTCTTCCGGGTACTTGATGCGCTTATCCAGAAACCCGAACACGCCTTGCAGCGCGCCGACGATATTGCGCGCCTTGGTGCGCGCTTTTTCCATCGGGTCTACTTCCACCGCCTTCGGTGCTTCCGGCAGTTCCTGCCCCTGCTCGGTCTCGCCGGTTTCGGCTCCGGCCACTACGGCTTCTATATCGGCGATATTGTCGCCCTGCTGCTCTACTGCTACTTGATCCATGTGCGCCCCCTTTAAATTGCGCTTTTTATAATCAAACCGAGGCCGGCCACCAAGCCAACCCCGGCCAAAACTGTGCCCGCCGCTGGCTTGGCTTTTGGTTCCTCAGCCCGCGCCGCTGCTGGCTCCGCCTGTTCCATCTCCGGCGACCAATCATCTTGCACGGCGGTCGGTTTGGGTTTCGGTTTCTCCCCGGCCACCAGTTCGCCCTCAATATTGCTTGGCGGCGTCGGCGGCTCGCCCTTCCAACTGGCCGCGCGCCAGAT
>NZ_CAJXKH010000001.1 GCF_913055755.1 uncultured Microbulbifer sp. | reverse complement strand
GTAATAACGCTGTACGGGGTCATGGTGCTGGCGCTGGGCGTGCTGTGGTGGCTGAGTGCGGAAAATTTTTCCCTGTCAGGGGGTGGCGACAAGCCGCAGGAAAAATACGGCCTGAAAGAGGGGGCACGCGAGGGTATTAACTGGTGGCTGCCGCTGGCGTACTGCGGCGTGCTGTTCTGTTATATCGCCGTGTTTGCCCTGTTCCCCCTGATCGATGGATTCGCGGTATCCAGCAGCCACCTGTCGGCGGTGATGATTGCCGCGGGTATGGTGGGAACCGTGGCCGGTATCATCGTGACCAAGCGCTACCCGCTGCGCCTGCCGGTGCTGCGCTACGCCGGCCTGGCGCTGGTGATTTTCGCCGCGCTGATGCTGGTGAGCCGCAATCCGCTGGTGGCATACGCGGCCGCGGCGCTGGCCGGTTTCTGCATGTTCCTGCCGATGACCGCACTGGTCACCCTGCCGCAGGAATTGCCGGGCATGACACCGGCAAAAATCACCGTGACCTTCGCCATGTTCTGGTCCGTGTCCTACGGTGTGGAAACGGCACTTATGTACGGCGCCGGACTGCTGGCGGATATCAGTGGCGAGCCGGCAATGGCCGCCTATTTCGCCGTCGCCTGCTCCGCCTCGCTGTTTGTGTTTTCTTTCATGCTGCCGGAAAGCGGTAAAAAAGCCGAAGTAACCGCAGAGAAACTGGAGGCTGACAATGCGCCAGCTTGATCCGAAACTCGCCGAGTGGCTGGAGGTCGTTAACGCGCAGGTAGCGCAGGTAAAAGCGGCTGGTTTTGAACCCACACCTACCAATGCCCGCGAGAGCCTCGCCAACCTGACGGCGATGTTTGTGCAGCCGGGGCCGCAGATGGCGGTGACCGATACCTTGGTAAAAGGCGGCGAGTATTCCGTGCCGGTGCGCATCTACCAGCCTGCCGAGCGCAGCCCGGGGCCGGCGATTATCTACTGTCACGGCGGCGGCCATATGGCGGGCAGCGTGACGGTTTACGACCCTATCTGCCGGCGCATCGCCGAAGCCTGTGGCCGCACGCTGGTTTCCGTGGAATATCGTCTGGCTCCGGAAAACCCCTATCCCGCCGCGCTGAATGATTTACTCAGCGTGGTGCGCAATCTCGGCCCCACGCTGGAGCGGAAAAAAATCGAACACGACAACCGCTGGATTCTGATGGGAGATTCCGGCGGCGGCGCCCTCTGCGCTTCCGCTTCCCGCCTGCTGCAGCACCAGCCGCACAATGTGGTGGCGCAGGTGCTGATCTACCCGAGCCTCGACTACACCATGCAGCTGTCGTCCATTGAGGAAAACGGGGAGGGCTATCTGCTGGAGAAGGGCAAGATCCGCTGGTACTTCGAAAATTACCTGCAGCGGGAAGAGAATCCTTACCAGGTTTCCCCCCTCTATGGTGAATTTACCGCGAAACTGCCGGCCACCCTGGTGGCGACGGCGGAATTCTGCCCGCTGCGGGATGAGGGTAAGCAGTACGTGGAAAAAGCCCGCGCTGCCGGCGCGGTGGCAGAGCTGCTGCAGTTTGAAGACATGGTTCACGCGTTCATGAACCTGGAGGACATGGTGCCGCGAGCCTGCGACAAGCTGTACCGGCATATTGCGGAGTTTGTGCGCGGGGCTCAGTCCTGAGTCCCGTTAGCAAACTTTTACCTGAATCTGAATCTGGACCCGGCTGGCCGCCGGGTCCAGTTGTTTCTGCCGGCAGATAGTTAAATCTGAATCAGCGCCTGGGCTTCGCGGATAAGCTGCTTGCGGTCCCGCAGCTCCAGTTTGCGCAGGATGGCGGTGACGTGACTCTTTACGGTGGGTTCGGTGATATCCAGGTCGTAGGCAATCTGCTTGTTGAGCATGCCCTGGGCGATCATCTGGAAAATCTTCAACTGTTGCGGCGTCAGCTGACTGAGCTTATCCGCCAGGGCGCTCTCGCTTTCCGCCTGCAGCGCCTCTTCACTGAACCACTGATCCCCCGCCAGTACGCATTCGATACACTGCAGGATTTCATCCGGGCGCGCGGTCTTGGACAGGAAGCCGCTGGCACCGAGACCGGCGGCCTGCTGGATCACGCTGTGCCTGTCGCTGCCGGACACCACCACCACCGGCACAGCGGGAAAATCGTTGCGGATCCGTGCCAGGCCGCTGAAGCCTTCGCTTCCGGGCATGTTCAGGTCGAGTAGCAGCAGATCGATTTCGCTGTTGCCGAGGCGCTCCAGGGTTGAGTCCAGATCTTCGCTCTGCAACAGCTCGGAATTGGAAAAATGGCTGGACAGTGTGGTCGCCAGCGCATCGCGATACAGCGGGTGGTCGTCGGCAATCAGCAGTTGGTAATTCACGGCAGCACCCTGAAGAATGAAAGAACCGGGTGCGATTGATACTACTGCGCGCTCCATCCACCGTCCACCGGCAGCGCCGCACCGGTAATGGTGCCGGCAAATTTTCCACACAGGTACAGCGCCAGTTCGCCGATGGCTTCCGGGCTGGTGGTGCGCGCCAGGGGCTGCTTGGCGCCCACCAGCTGCGCGCGGGCGGATTCAATATCCACTCCCTGTTCGCGGGCAATATTCTCGATCTGCGGCTGAATCAGCGGGGTTTCCACCCAGCCCGGGCAGATGGCGTTGGCGGTGATATTGCAGTCGGCGTTTTCCAGTGCCAGCACCTTGGTCAGGCCCACCAGGCCGTGCTTGGCGGCACAGTAGGCGGCCTTGTGCTCGGAGGCCACCAAGCCGTGTACCGAGGCAATATTGATGATGCGGCCCCAGTTGGCGGTGCGCATGGCCGGCAGCAGGTCGCGGGCGAGGAAAAATGCCGAGCTCAGGTTGATCGCCAGAATCTGCTGCCATTTGTCGGCGGGAAATTCGTGGGCCGGCGCGGTGAACTGCACCCCGGCATTGTTGATCAATACCGCCGGATTGCCGATGGCCTCGCGGGTCTCTGCCACCAGCTGGGCGCAACCGGCTTCACTGGCGATATCCGCGCTGCTGAAGCCCGCGCTGCCGGGGTAGCGGGAGAATTCCTCGCACAGGGCGCGGCCCTCCTCCGCGGTGGCCAGCCCGTGCAGCATCACGGCGTAACCGGCGCGGGCGAAGCTGTGGGCAATAGCGAGGCCGATTCCACTGGTGGAACCGGTAATCAGTACTGCGTGTGATGGATCCTTCTGCACGGCAAACTCCCGCATGCTTATTCTTTGCAGAAATCCTAGCAGTGGCGGGAGTACCGGGTCTGTATGACCAAGGTATGAAGCCGGTGACGCCGCCCGCAGGCGGCTTCACACGGCTTTGTGCCTATTAGCGACGACGCGCCGGGCGATGTGCAGGACGATGCACGGGGCGGCCGGGACGGTGGCTC
The DNA here is from genome assembly GCF_913055755.1 of uncultured Microbulbifer sp. Lineage (GTDB taxonomy): Bacteria > Pseudomonadota > Gammaproteobacteria > Pseudomonadales > Cellvibrionaceae > Microbulbifer. Next base: position 144,268 of record NZ_CAJXKH010000001.1, on the reverse strand, counting down.
GGGCGATTCTGGTAATGCGGGCGGTTGTGGCCCGGGCGGTTGTAGTAGTGCCGGTTGTGATAGTGGCGATTGTAGTAATGGCGGTTGTAATACCGGTAGTGACGGGCGTGGGGATAGCGGTAGTAGCGGTAGTACCGCGGCGATGAGTAGTAATACGACACGCTACCGGCTGGATATACGTAGGGGCGCGAATAGGGATAAGAGGAATATCCCACGCTGCCGGAACTGTAGTAGCCATCGGTTGCACAGGCGCCCAGGGTCAGGGTGCCGAACACGGTTGCGGCCAGCAGGCCTTTCTTCACGATTCTCTTCATAGTGAGTGCTCCGTTGTGTGGAGTTGGCAGTGCACTGCGACAGACAGTTCTGCTGCGTATCTTTTTGCCGCGGGTGCGCTAACGGACTGAGTGCCGCAAATCAGCGCGGCGGTTGGGGGTAGCGGTGGTAGTGGGACGGGCGCCCGGCGCGGTACTGGCCGGCCCGCCAGAAGTAGTTCGGGTCGCGCACGGTGTGGCAGCGACCATCCTGGTGGCAGTGGTAATTCTTGCCGCGCACGGAGTAGTAGCCGGGCTGACCGCCGAGGTTTCTGGCCGAGGTGCTTTCGGTCGTGTTCTCCATATTGCTGCAGCCGGCCATTGCCAGCAGCGTGGCGCTGCCAAAGGTGGCAACCAGTCCAGCGACACTGCGCTTCATATCAACCTCCCCGCTTTGCAGCGGATAACTTCGCTCCGGAGAAACCGCTCCGCTCTCAGTGCCGGCAGTGCCGGGACAACTGAAACGCGAAAAGCGGAACCTGAGTGAAGAGCTATTTAAAGGTCGCAGTCAGCCAATCACGACGAATTACGGTGAAAAGCAACAACTGAAACGCGATGAAAAACGGGCGTGATATAAGCGAATGGCCGGTCAAAGGCCGGCCTGCGGCGAGAAGGAGAGCGCTGCTAGCGGGTGAAATTTTGCGGAGAAGCAGTAGCGCCGCGGGAGCATTCCGGGCGCTGTTCAGGCGGAGACAAGCTGCTGCAGTTGGTTGTCCAGCAGTTGCTGTAACTTCGGGTTCAGCCCGGTGACTTCCGCCCCCCAGCTGGTGTCGTGGCACTGGATGCGGTTTTCCAGGGAGTCGTCGTCCAGCAGCTGCTTGTGCAAGGTGAGGCCGCGGGACTGGGCGAGCAGCTGCTCGCCGCTGAAATCGAACTGCGCGGGTTTGGCCGGCAGTACCGACACCGCCAGTTGTAACCCGGTAGCGCGACTGGACTGCTGCAGCCCACGCAGCAGCAGACCGGCACACACCGCGCGGAATGCGGCATCGTTCCCGGCAAATCCCAGCCCTACCGCGGGGCCGGCACTGGGCAGGGGCTGGCCATCGTAGATACGCGCCAGCAGCTGCAGGCGTTCGTCCAGCTCGTCCTGCAGCTTGTCCAGCGCGCTGCGGGAGAGCTGATTACCGAGTTGCGCCCAGTTCAGCGGGCGCAGGTACAATCCTGCGGTGACTTCCGGTGGCGGTTTCGGCTGCGCCCGCGGTACCGAAAGCGGGGTGCGCCGGGGCGGGGTGGCCTGCGAGGCCTGGGTTGCCGCCAGGGCGCAGACGGCGCTGAATGGCAGCGCGAATACCAGGCACAGCAACAGGCTGGCCCAGGGATAAGTTACCGCGGCGCCGGGCTGGACATTCAGCGCGACACTGCCTGCGAGGCTGTCGTGCAGCACTACCGGTGCGGTGATGGTCTCGCCGCGCTCCCGCTCGCCGGCCTGGGCCAGGGGCGTGGAATCCACATCCTGCACGGTAACACCGCGGACGGCGGGCAGCGCCAGGGCCTGCTGTGCCAGCAGCTGCAGGCTGATACGATCGCCGGCGACGATCTGCTCCAGGCTCTGGCTGGCCAGCAGTTTTGCCGCCGCCTCGGCACTGGCCCTGTCCCGTGCCGCCGCCGTGGCCTTCTGCTGGCCGAAGGCATGTCCCAGGGTGGCCAGGCAGAACAGCGCCAGCGCCAGCCAGATGGCGGCGGCCAGCAGCTGACGTTTACGCGCCAGATCGAGACCCGCAAGCAATGCGGGTAGCTGGCGGATGGATGCGGACAGGTGGGATAAGTGCTGTTTCATGTTCTTCTTGTCGATTGCGGGCGGCCCTGGGTGGCTGCCGCCCTGGCTCCGATTCTATCCCACTCCTTCAGAGAAAAAAGGCGCCGGGCTATAATGCGCGGCCGATTTCCCGCGCGTGCGCGGGCAGCCCGCCAACCATTTACCCGCAAGAGTCAGCCATGGACGCATCTGCCAACTCCTCCCTCGTCGCCGTTTCCGCCCTGTGCCACAGGGTGTTTTCCCTGCCGCAGGACCGGCTTGTCGCGGAAATGCCCGCATCCCCGGGGCCGGTCACCGCGCCCTGGTGCCTGACCCTGCTGACCGAAGAGCTGGAAGCCGACTCGCTGCAGCAGCTGCAGGAGTTCCTGTCGGCGCGGGAGTGGCGGGTTACCGCGGTGGATATCCTCGCCAGCCGCCCGGACTGCACCGCCATTCGGTTGCAGCTGGAGGCAGAGCTGGACTTCCACGCCGCGCGCGAGGCACTGCTGGCACCGGCGCAGGCAACTGGTTTGGAACTGGTACTGCAGCCGGGCGCTTCCCAGCGCGCGCCGAAGCTGGCCTGCTTCGATATGGACTCCACCCTGATTCAGGCGGAAGTGATCGACGAACTGGCGAAGATCGCCGGGGTGGGCGAGCAGGTGGCGGACATCACCGCCGCCGCCATGCGCGGAGAGCTGGATTTTCAGCAGAGTTTCCGCAAACGCATGCGTCTGCTGCGGGGCTTCACCGAGAAGAGCCTGTCCGAGATCGCCCCGCAATTGCCGCTGATGACCGGCGCCCAGCGCCTGCTCAAGGCCCTGCGCGCGCTGGATTGCAAAACCGCGATTCTCTCCGGCGGCTTCACTTACTTCGCCCACTACCTGAAGGACAACCACCTGGCGGTGGATTTCGTGCACGCGAATCAGCTGGAGTTTGAAGGCGGCGCGCTCACCGGCGGAGTGATCGATCCGATTGTGGACGGTGCGCGCAAGGCGCATCTGCTGCAGGCACTGGCCGCGGAACTGGAATTGTCGCTGGACCAGGTGATTGCGGTGGGTGACGGTGCCAATGATCTGCCGATGCTGGCGCTGGGCGCCCTGGGAATTGCATTCCACGCCAAACCCAAGGTGCGCGCGGAGGCGCCGCAGGCCATTGACGGTTTCGGGCTGGATGCGGCGCTGTACCTGTTTGGTCTCAACGACCTGCAGATCGAGGCGCTGCTGCAGGATTAGTCTTTACACTATGTCTGTTGCGCGATGCGGTTGGCTCGCACGGTCTAGCTGATCATGGCGAAAGGAATGGGCGGCTTGTTGCGCTTGCTGTCCAGCTGGCAGGTCTCCTGCCTGCTGCAGGCCGCCGCGGCCAGTGCCAGTAGTATGACCAGTGCTGGGACGGTCAGTTTTCGCATGGGGTTCCCTGCTATGCGGTTGCTCGGGTCTTCGGCTTCATGCCAGTAGGACGGGCTTCGTCGCAATAAAGTTGCACCTGGGCGCGAAAGATTAAGAAAAATGCGCCGGTTTGAATAGGCCGGCGCAAATTCTGCCGCCAATTATTCCCCAAATTATTCCGAGTGTTCCAGCGGGTGCGCCGCATCCAGCGCTGCCACTTCCCGCGCAACCTGTCCCGGCGAGCCGGTGCGGCGCGCCAGTACATCGTAGGCCACCGGCACGATATATACCGTGAACAGGGTTGCCGCCAGCACCCCGAACAATACCACCGTGCCGATTACCGCGCGGGTTTCCGAGCCTGCGCCGGAGGACAGCAGCAGCGGCAGCGATCCCGCCGCGGTGGTGATGCCGGTCATCATGATCGGGCGCAGGCGGGTTTCAGCGGCCTGGCGCAGTGCCTGGCCAAATTCCACCCCGCGGTCTCGCAACTGGTTGGCGAACTCCACTATCAGAATGCCGTTCTTGGCCGCCAGCCCCACCAGCATGATCAGACCCACCTGGCTGTAGATATTCAGCGACTGGTTGGTGAGCAGCAGACCCAGTAAAGCCCCGGCCATGGCCAGCGGCACGGTGAACATGATCACCAGCGGGTGGATAAAACTCTCGAACTGGGCGGCCAGTACCAGGAATACCACCAGCGCGCCCAGCAGGATCGCAAACAAAATGGTATTGCCGGAATCCTGGAAGCTCTTCGACTGGCCCTTGTAGTCAATCACCGGCGAGCCCTCGAGGTTGTCGTCCACCAGCTGGTTGAGGTACTGAAGTGCCTCCCCCAGTACCAGCCCGTCCGCCAGATTGGCATCCAGAGTGATGGAGCGCACCCGATTGTAGCGTTGCAGCTGGGGGGAGTCCGCGTACTCGGTGACCTCGACCAGGCTCTGCAGCGGAATCAGCGCGCCGGTGGTGGAGGAGCGCACATAGAGGTTTTCCAGGCTGTTAGGGGTGCGCTGCAGGTCCCGCTCTCCTTCGAGAATCACGTCGTACTCCTCGCCGTTATTGATAAAGGTGGTGGCGCGCAGGGAGCCGAACATGGTCTGCAGTGTGGTGCCCACATCGCTCACCTGCACACCGAGGTCCGCGGCGCGCTCATAGTCCACATTGATGCGCAGCTGCGGCTGGGTTTCCTTGTAGTCCCAGTCGACGCCGAGCAGCCCCGGGTTGGATTCGTCGATGGCGCGGTTCAGCTGGTCCCGCCACTGGGTCAGTTGCGCGTAGCTGCTGCCGCCGAGCACAAACTGCACCGGCTTGCCGAGGCCGCCGCCAAAGCTCTGGCGCATCACCGGGAAGGCGCGTACGCCGGAGAGGTCGCTGACCGCCGCGCGCACCTGGTTCATCAGTGCAAACGCGGAAGGCCGCTCGCCCCAGGGTGCCAGGGTGAAGATCACCATGCCGGTGTTGAAGGTGGCGGAGGTGCCGAAGGAGCGCGGCGAGCGCACCAGCAGGCGGTTCACATAGCCCTTTTCCACCAGCGGCATCAGCCGCTCCTCGATGGTGTCCATGTACTCCTGCATGTACTGGTAACTGGCGCCCTCGGGGCCGTTGACCAGCAGGAAGAAGGAGCCGCGGTCTTCCCGCGGTGCGTACTCGGTGGGAATCAGGCGGAACGACAGCGCCGCGAATGCCATCACCGCGACAAAAACGCAGCCGGCGATCCAGTGCTTGCGCAGGATGAAGTCGAGCCCACCCCGGTAGCCGCGCTGGACGCGGGCCAGAGCATTGTCCATCAAGCGGGTGGCCGCATTGTGCTGGTCGTTGGGGCGCACCAGTTTGGCTGCCAGCATCGGCGACAGGGTGAGCGCGGTGATGGAGGAGAAGATCACCGCCGCCGACATGGTCAGTGCGAATTCGGAAAACAGCCGGCCGATGTCCCCCTCGAGGAAGGTGATCGGCACGAACACCGCCACCAGCACCAGGGTGGTGGCCACCACCGCAAAACCCACCTCGCGGGCGCCGCGATAGGCCGCCAACAGCGGCGGTTCGCCGTATTCGTCCATGCGCCGGAAGATGTTTTCCAGCACCACGATGGCGTCGTCCACCACCAGACCGATGGCCAGTACCAGCGCCAGCAGGGTGAGCAGGTTGATACTGAATCCGAACGCGTACAGCAGGATGGAGGTGGCGATCAGGGACACCGGTACCGTCACCGCGGGCACCAGGGTGGCGCGCCAGTTGCCGAGGAACAGGTAGATCACCAGGGTCACCAGGATCACCGCGATCACCAGGGTGGTGTACACCTCCTTGATCGCCTCGGACACGAACACCGAGGCGTCGTAACTCTGGCTCAGGCGCATGCCGTCCGGCAGGGTCTTGTTGACCTTGACCATCTCCGCCTTGGCGGCTTCCGCCACCGCGACGATATTGCCGGTGGACTGGCGAGTGATGCCGATGCCCACCATGGGTTCGCCGTTGCCGCGGAAGGTGGAACGGTCCTCGGCCGAGCCCAGCTCCACCCGCGCCACATCGCCGAGGCGCACCACATGGCCGCTGTCGCCGGTGGCAATGGCCAGGCGCGCGAAATCTTCGGCGCTCTGGAACTGGCGCTGCAGGCGCAGGGTGAACTGGCGATCGGTGGACTCCATATAGCCCGCCGGCAGTTCGCGGTTTTCCGCGCGCAGCGCGCGCTCGATATCCGCGCTGGTGACGTTGTGCGCGGTCATGGCGCCGCGGTCCAGCCAGATGCGCATGGCAAAATCCTTGGCGCCGCCGACCCGCACCCGCGCCACGCCGTCGAGCACCGAGAAGCGGTCCACCAGGTAGCGGTTGGCGTAGTCGGTGAGCTCCGGCACGGTCAGGCGATCCGAGGTGAGGTTCAGCCAGATCACCACGTCGTCGCTGCTGTCGACCTTCTCGATTTCCGGCGGATCCGCCTCCACCGGCAGGTTGTTCATCACCCCGGAGACGCGGTCGCGGATATCGTTGGCGGCGCCGTCCACGTCGCGGTTGATATTGAATTCGATGGAAATGCGCGAGCGCCCGTCGGTACTCGACGAGGTCACCGTCTTGATGCCTTCGATACCGGCAATACGGTCCTCGATCAGGCGCGTGATACGGGTCTCCACAATATCCGCGGAGGCCCCCGGGTAGTTGGTGTCGACCGACACGATCGGCGGGTCGATATCCGGGTATTCCCGCAGCGCCAGACGGTCGAAGCTGATCAGCCCGAACACCACCAGCAGTAGCGACAGTACCAGGGCAAATACCGGGCGTTTGACCGCCGTATCACTGATGATCATCGGCTGCTGGCCTCGCTGTCAGACTGGATCGCAACCGCCTGGCCGTCGCGGATATGCAGGGTGCCGCGGGTCACCACCAGGTCGCCCTGGGACAGGCCGGAAAGTATTTCCACCTTGCCCTCGTAGCGCTGGCCGATCTGTACCTGGCGGCGCTGCACCACGTGGCCAGCTTCGGTTTTTTCCGCCACGAACACTGACTGGTCCCCCGCCATGGGTACCAGCGCCGCTTCCGGAATGGTCAGCCCCTCACGCGGCTGGCTGATGACCTTTACCCGCAGCAGCATCCCGGGCTTGAGCCGGCCGTCGGGGTTGTCGAGGCGCGCACGCACGGTAAAGGCGCGGGTCTGCGGATCTACCCGCGCTTCCACGATCATCACTTCGCCCTTGAATACCCGCTCGGGATCGGCCTGGCTGACGGCCTCGATGGCCATACCGCCGGAAATGGCGGACAGCTGCCGCTCGGGCACGGTGAAGTCCAGCTTCAGTCTGGAGATATCCTGAAGGGTAGTGATCTCTGTGGTGGGGGTTACCAGGCTGCCGACACTGATATTGCGTAATCCCAGCTGGCCGGCGAAGGGCGCGCGGATAATGCGGTCGTCGATGCGCGCCTGCAGGCCGTCGATCAGCGCGCGGGTTTCCGCCACCTGGGTTTCCGCCGCTTCCAGCTGCTCGCGGGTGGTGAGGTTTTTTTTCACCAGGCCGCGCAGGCGCTTTGCATCCCGCTCGTTGCGCTGCAGGGTGGCACGGGCCCCAGCCAGTTCTGCCAGTTCCTCGCCGTGGCTCAATTCCACCAGCACGTCGCCCGCCTTCACCCGCTGCCCGCTGTCAAAGGCGATACGGCTGATATGTTCGGTAACACCGGCGCGCAGGGAGACAAACTCCCAGGCCCTGGCGGTGCCCAGTGCCTCTACCGGATTGGAAATTTGCTCCAGCTTTACCGGCGCGGCGCGCACCGGTACTGGAGAATCACCGGGACCGCTCTGGGCCTGTAGCAGGGGCGGAAAAAGAGCCAGGAGTAGTGCGAGGGAGGTGCGAATGGGTCCGAGGGTGCGGATCATTTTCATGGTGTTGGAAAATACCTGGTGGCCAGAGGCCTTATTCGGAATCGAGTTTGGGCAGAGAAAAGTCTGGCAGTAAGTGCAGCAACTTTCAGGCCAGAATAATGGGACGGACGTCAGCGGTGAAGATATTTGCATAAAAAATCCTCCCGTTGTGTGTACAGCGGGAGGATTTTCGGTGGACAGCCGGCTCTCCGGGATTGCCCGAGTGGAGAGCCCGTGTGGCGGTTGTCAGTCGCCGTAAATGATCTTGCTGTTCACCTTGACGGTCAGCGGGTGGTAACCCGGCTTGGCTTTTTCGAAAATCCGCTTGGCGGTTTCCTGCTGGCCGTTTTCCATCAGGTTGCGGTACAGCGGGCGCAGGAATTTATTACGGCCGATACTCACCAGGAAATCATCCAGGCGTGCATCTGCCGGGGCGTACTGGTTGCGCACTGCAATCATCAGCCAGCTGAAGGCGATTTCATTGTTTTTGGACTGGGTCAGGTTGAAAGCCTCGTCCAGTTCTTTCAGCTGGTCTTCGCTGAGTTTTTCCGGCATGCCATCGAGGAAGTACTTCCACTGGTGGAAGGTCCAGTCCGCGGTGTCGATTTCGCGCGCCTCAACCTTGCCGTCCAGCCACTGTTGGCGGACCGGGTCCAGCTTGGTGAAGGCATCGGACTGCGGGTGTGGTGCGCCATCGGGAATACCCGGCTGGTAAATCCACTGCTTGATGCGCTCTTCATCCAGTTTGTCCGGGTACTGCTTGAGCAGGGTTTTCTGCAGGTACGCGAGGAAGTCTTCGGTGGTGATGCTCTGGAACGCGAAGTTGTTGAAGTAGTCCATCAGGAACTTGTCGAAATTCTCGCGGCCCACTTTCTGCTCCAGTTCGTACAGGAACAGGGAGCCCTTTTCATACGGGATATTCGAGAACACTTCGTCCGGGTCGCGGCCGCGCAGGTCGATGGCCATGATCTCGTCTTTGTCCGGACGGTCTGCCAGGTCCGCCTGCAGGTCGTCGTAACCCAGGGCCATTTCCATTTTGTAGCGCTCGTCACCGTACACGAACTGCATGATGCGGTTGGTGAGGTAGGTGGTGAAACCTTCGTTCAGCCACAGGTCGCGCCAGCTGGCATTGGTGATCAGGTTGCCGGACCAGGAGTGGGCCAGCTCGTGGGCGATCAGCGCCACCAGGCTTTTGTCGCCGGCGATCACGGTGGGGGTGATGAAGGACAGGCGCGGGTTCTCCATGCCGCCGAAGGGGAAGCTCGGGGGCAGGATCAGCAGGTCGTAGCGGTCCCAGCGGTAGGGGCCGAAGTTTTCCTCGGTGACCTCGAGCATGTCTTCGGTGTCTTCGAATTCTTTTGCTGCGGCTTCCAGCAGTTCCGGCTCGGCGTAGACGCCGGTGCGCTCGCCCATGGGTTTGAAGTCGAGGTTGCCGATGCCGATGGCGATCAGGTAGGAGGGGATGGCCTGGGGCATTTCAAACTCGAACACGCCGTCCAGTTCCGCTTCCGGGTCGTTGTTGGCGCTCATCACTGCGCGCAGTTCTTGCGGGGTGCGAATGGTGGCTTTGTAGGTCATGCGCACCTGCGGGGTGTCCTGCAGGGGAATAAAGCTGCGCGCGTGGATGGCCTGGGCCTGGGTGAACAGGAAGGGGTGCTTTTTGCCGGCGGTCTGTTGCGGTTCCAGCCACTGTACGCCGGAGGCACCGGGAGAGGTCTGGTATTCGATGGCGACTCTGTTGGCGCCTTTGGGGAGGTTGATTTTGAGCGGTGTGCCGAGGTGCGGGTCTTTTTTGCCGAGGCTGAATTTTACCGGCTTCAGGTCCTGGCCGATGCCGGCGCGCACGGCGGTTACGTCGAGGTCGCGGGTGTCGAGTATGAGTGCGGGGTTTTTCTTGGCCAGTTTCTGGATGTCGAGAACGGCGGTGCCTTTGAGGACTTTGTTGCCGAAGTCGGCGGTGAGGTCGAGATCCAGGTGTTTTACCCGGTAGTCGTTGGTGTTGGCGAAAGAGTGGTAGTCGACGCCGGATTCGGGTTTGGCGCTGTCGGCTTTGGGGGATTCTGCTTCGGGTGCATCCGCTTGCTGGGTGGTGGCGCTCGCGGGGGTCTGTTCGGTGCTGTCTTTCTGTACCGGTTGTTCGGTTTTGCTACAGCCGGCGGTGAGGGCGGCGATGGAGCAGCTCAGCAGGGCGGCGCCGATCAGGCGGCTGAGGCTGGGATTAAACAATTGGGGCAGCATGTATTGGCTCCGTGATTGTTGTTGTGCTTGGAAAATACTTAATCGGGTAAATTCGTCGCGGGACAGAATACCCAATTGGAGGGGTGACTAGGAAACTTTGGGCTGAATTTATAAGTTTGGTGAAAGGGTAGCCTGTTTTTCAGGCAGTGCAGGCGACAGCGCTAGGAGAAAATTCGGCAGTAGTAGATAGCAGTGAGGCGGCATAGCTACCGGGTATCCCTTTGCGAGACACGGGCTAGGCGCCCCCCCTAAACCCATCCATGGGGGCTCTTCGAAAACATCCCTGTTTTCGAAGGTCTCGCAAAGGGATACCCGGCATCTATGCCTTCGCATCAAGTCTTGTGCAATCAATCCAGGCTGAAATCAAAGCTCATATGTTCCGCCGGCGGCTGCACGTAATAGCCCTGGATGTAGTCGGTGCCGGACTGCCACAGTGTCGGCAGCATGCTTGCCTGCTCGACGTGGGGGACGATGACGCTGGTGTTGATCTCTTTCAGCTGGCCGACGAGTTTGACCAGGGACTCGCCGTCGTCGCCCTCTTCCTGGATTTCGCGCACGAAGGAGGCGTCGATCTTGGCGATGTCGACCTTGACGTGTTCCAGCGCCTTGAACGGGCTGAGGCCGGTGCCGAAGTGACAGATGGCGACGCGGCAGCCCAGGTCCTGTACCAGCTTGGTGAAGTCGCGGGCGGCGTGCAGGTTGCTGTTGATGTCTTCGGCGCGCAGCTGGAAGGTGACGGCCTTGGGCGGCACTTTGGCGGCCTTGAAGGCGACGCCGAGCCAGGCCGGGAGGCTGGTGTCTTTCAGCGAGGCGGCGGTGAGGTGTATGAGGATGGAGACTTCCTGGCCTTTGCTGCGCTGGGCGGCTGCGGCCTTGATGGCGCTGAGGATTACCCAGCGGTCCATTTTGGTGGACAGGCCGGCGTCGCCGAGGGCTTCGAGGAAGGTGATGGGGGCGAGTTCTTCCTTGCCGTCGACGAGGCGTACCAGGACTTCGTAAATTTTTTCGCCGCTGCCCTGCAGGCTGAGAATCGGCTGGTACAGCAGTTTGAGGTTACCGGCTTCCAGGGCCTGGGTGACGCGGGCGCGGTGGTAGGTGTCGGCGTCGCCCTGCTGTTCGCTGTCGGGTTCGTAGAGGGCGAAGCTGTTGCCGTTGTTTTTGGCGATGGCCTGGTCGTGGGCTCTGGAGGCCTGTTCGAGCACTTTGTCGGCGTTGCCGGAGGTTTCGCTGAGCAGGGAGATGCCGATGGAGACGGTGATGTGCAGGGTTTTGCCGGCGGCGTCGAAGATGGTGTCGGCAATTTTCTGCAGCAGTTCCTTCGAGCGCATTTCGACGCTGTCGGGGGTGGTCTCGGGGATCAGCAGGCAGTAGCTCTCTTCACCGTAGCGGGCGAGGATGTCGCCGCGGCGCACGCTGCTCTGCAGCAGTTCGGCGAGTTTGCGGTGCAGGTCGTCGGCGCCGGCGACGCCCACTACCTGCTGTACGGCTTCTTCAAAGCGGTCGATTTCGATATGCATCAGGCCGCCGGTGCGCTGGGAGCCGGTGGTGGCCTGGATGGCGTTATCCAGCAGTTGCACGAAGCGCTGGCGGTTGTAGAGGCCGGTGGCGGCGTCGCGGAACCTGGCTTCGCTGAGTTTGGCTTCCAGCTCTTCGGTGTTGCCGCTGCTGGCGGCGATGCGGATCTGCAGGCAGCGCTCTTCGTCGTATACGGTGGACAGCACTTCGGCCTTGATCGGCAGCGGTGAACCGCTGGCGGTACTGGCGGTGAAGGTCCACTCCTGCGCTTCCACTTCGTTGTTGCTGATGGCGCACTGGCGCAGGAATTCCCGAGCGTCCGGTTGTTCGCCTTCGGTGATCATGTCGATCAACGGCTGGTACTCGACGTCGTCGCGATCCTTGTAGCCGAAGCGCTCGGCGAAGGAGTCGTTGGCGTAGACCAGCAGGCCGTCGGAGACGTAGGCGATGGCGTCCTTGGAGCTGTCGAGCAGTTCTTTGGTGCGGTTGAGGGTGGCGTGGTAGCGGCGGTCGTGCAGGCGGGCCTGGCGCCGTTCTTCCAGGGCGATCAGCTCGCGCTGGATCACCAGCAGCAGGTGCTGGTCTTCGTCCACGGTGACCACGTCGCGGGCTCCGGCCTTGAGGCCTTCCACTACCGGCTGGGCGCCTTCGCGTTCGGTGAGCAGTACCGCGGGCACGTCTTTCTGCAGTTTGCTGATGGTGCGGATGGCGGTGGCTGCATCCAGTTGCTGGTTCTGCTCGGCGGCAATCAGCAGGTCCCAGGTGTGTTCCTGCAGCAGTTTGGCCAGGGCCGCTTCGCTGGCCACATGCTGGGCGCGGTTGGGGCGCCCGGCATTGTGCAGCATGCTCACCAGTCGCTGGGCTTCGGCCGGGGTATCGTGAATCAGAAGGAGACGGATGGTGTTGTCGCTGCTCATTGTTTTCCTGTTGTACTGCTTTGCGGCGGTGTCTCGATCAAGTGCTGGTGAACCGCTTCCGTGCCGTACCTGTCTGTCATACCCAGGTTTCCAGAAGGCCGCAAGAACCAGCTAGTGTAGGCCCCGCGGGCGGGGCGAAACAAGTGCACAGTCGGCACTCCGGGTCGCGAACGAGGTGACCTGTACCGCCGCTCAGGAAAATTCGAAGATGGCGAAGCTGCCGGTGGTCATCGTCTGTTGGTGCAGGGTCACGGTGCGCACCTGGCCGGAGGCGATGATGTCCACGGTATCGCCGCACTGGAACAGCGGGATCGGCAGAACCAGTTCCGGGGCGCGGCCGCTGTCTCCGGTGAGCATGCCGGCCATGGGGTCGGTGCGGCCGCCATTGCTGGTGTGGCGCAACACCCGGATGGCACTGGAGTGGCCGCCGAGAAATTCCACCCCGGCGCGATACTGGTCGGGCAGGGCATAGTGCCAGCGCACGATGGCGACTTCCCAGCGGCCTTGCAGGGTCAGCGCAACCAGGTCGCCGCAGCGCAGCCGTCCCTGGGTATCCGCCGGCAGGCGCAAACCCGCGCCATTGCTGCTGGTATTGGTGAGGGTGGCGGGCACCGACTGGTAGCGGCTCTGCCGCTGGCGCTCGCGGGATTCCCGTTCGTGCCGGATCGACGGCGCGCTGGGCAGAGCGACCTCGTATTCGCTCAGGGCGCGACCGCTGTGGAAGTCCACCGCTCCCACTTCCATAACCAGGTGTTTGCCGTTGTGCTGGCCGGCGGAGGCGGTTTCCGAATCGAATGTGGCGCTGATTTCCGGTGCCGGTTCTTTGCTCTGGCGCATGTGATGGCAGATGGTGCTGATGCCGATGGCGAGGTCGCAGCGAGTATCCGCCGGGGTGCGCTGGAAGCCGCGACCCTGGTCGCCGTTCCACAGGCGGTGCACGTGGGCCAGCAGATCGGGGTTGCTGCCGGCGGGGTGCTGAAGTTTGTTCGCCAGTTGTTTTAGCGGCCCACTGAGGTCGAGCGCCCAGCCCCTGGGTGCCACGAAGTGCTGCATATCCACCGGGGTGTGCTGCAGTCGCGCAGCGGGAATTGGCGCCTGGTCGAGCCTGAGGCTCGCGAGCAGGGTGCGGCAGCCCGCGGGATGTCGGTCCAGCAGGCGGGCGCTGCGCGCCCAGCGGCCGCAAAGTAGCCAAAGTTCGGCCTGTTCCCCTGTGGATAACTGCAGGGGGTTGGTGCTGGCAAACAGTGCGGTGTGCAGGTAGGGCTGGGCTACCAGTTCCAGTCCAGCGCCGGGCAGTGGGGGGCGTCGGTTCAGCGGGTCGCTGACCCAGCGTTGCCCCAGTTTGTGCTCCCTTGCCAGCTGCATCAATAGTTGCAGGTGCACCCAGCTGTGTTGCGGCGTGGCGAGGTAAAACTGGCTGCTGATGCGAATCAGCCTGCGATAGCTGTCCATGGCGCGGTGCAGACCGCGCGCCAGGCGGCGGCGACTGAAAAAGGCGTCTACTGCGCGTGTCAGTTCAGCGCTGACGCTGGTATACGCCTGTGCCAGGTGCTGGCAGAGAATACTGGCAATCAGCACTGCGCGGCGTTGCTCCGCGGTCTGGGCGCTGCCACTACTTTGTTGCTGCAGTCCTGTCAGTTCCGCACACAGTGCCACCACTTCGGGGCGCACCGTTTCCAGGCACGCCAGACGCATCCGCGCCGGGGCGCGCCAGCGGGTGATTTCCGACAGCAGGCTGCGCAGGGTGGCGGCGTTGCGTTGGGCGCTGTCCCTCGATGGAGGGGATTGCTGGTTGCTCAATAGCCAGCTTTGCAGCTGCTGCGGGTTGAGGCAGCCACAGGAGAGCTGCGACAGGTTTTGCGGCCCGACGGCGAGTCTGTCTATCAGTGAGCGCGCAGCCGCGGGGGGCGCCACGGGGGAAGGTGCGGCATCGGTGCAGGCGGCTTCCTTTGGTGGTGCAACGGGTGGGGTGGCGCTTGACGAAGCATTTTTGGGCGAGGCGGTACTAGCTTCCTGCTCAGCTTCGGTTTCTAGTAATTCTGCATCCTGCATGATAACAACCGAATTTGACCTCCCCGCAGTATACGAGGCGTGCGAATTAACACAATCGTACCAGTTGAAAGCGGCGACAAAAGTGTTAACTCGGTTCGGACATATATGGCTCACATGTCACAGCTGCAGCGGAACCCTGGGCCAGCGCAACGCGATTGGCGTTGAAATGCAGCCGGAGTCGCTTAATCCGGGCGCTTGCCCGGGGACCGGCCCGGATACTTACAGTGGGGTCTTGGATTTTTCCGTAGGCACCTCGCGCACCAGTTTCGGCACCAGGTAGCCGGGCAGCCGGTTGCGGATGGCGGCGACCAGGGCGCGGGCGCGCTCGTCCGCCACTTCGAAGTGTGCGGCGCCCTGCACGCGATCCAGCTGGTGCAGGTAGTAGGGCAGCACGCCGGCGCTGAACAGGGTTTCGGAGAGATCGACGAGGGCGTCTTCACTGTCGTTGATGCCGCGCAGCAGGACGGACTGGTTCAGCAGGGTGACGCCGGCGGCGCGCAGCCTTGCCAGCGCCGCGCGCACCTCGCCGTCGATCTCGTTGGCGTGGTTGCAGTGCAGAACCAGCACGGGCTTGAGGCGGCTGCCGGTGAGCCAGGCGATCAGTTCCCCGGTAATGCGCGACGGCGCCACTATGGGCAGGCGCGTGTGTACCCGCAGTTTGTCGAGCTGCGGGATTGCCGTCAGTTCTGTGGCGAGCCAGGCCAGCTGGCGGTCACTCAGTACCAGTGGATCGCCGCCGCTCAGGATTACTTCGCGCAGGTCCGGCTGATCGCGGACGTAGTCCAGTGCCTGCTGCCACTGGCTGCGGCTCAGGTGGTTGTCGCCGTAGGGAAAGGCGCGGCGGAAGCAGTAGCGGCAGTTGACCGCGCACTGGCCGGCGGTAATCAGCAGCAGGCGTCCGCGGTATTTGTGCACTACCCCGGGCACCGGGTTGGCGCTGGCCTCTGCCAGCGGGTCGTCGCTGTAGCCGGGTGTGACTTCCAGTTCCGCTGCGCCGGGCAATACTTGTAAGAGCAGCGGGTCCTGCGGGTCGCCGGGGCGGATACGCCGGAGGTAGGGGCGCGGTACCCGCAACTGGAACAGTGCCCCTGCGGCTTGCAGTTGCGGCAGCTGCGAGGGCTCCAGTCCGAGCAGGTCCAGCAGCTCCCGCGGGTCGCTGACCAGGTCGGTCATTTCGTCCTGCCAGCGGCGCGCGGCAACCTGCTCCGGGGTGTCGGAGGCGATTTCCACGGTGTTGATTTCACGGGCGGGCTGGGGGTGCTGTATCATAGGCGGCTATTTTTGGCGCGGTCGGTGGCGGTACTGCTTTGGGCCCCGGTTGCGGGCCGCGCGAAGTTTAATCAATTTACAGGCTTAATGCTGAAATTTCGAGGAACCCATGGCTAGTTATTCCACTAACGAATTCAAAGGCGGTCTGAAGGTAATGCTGGACGGCGACCCCTGCTCCATTGTGGAGAACGAGTTCGTGAAGCCCGGTAAGGGGCAGGCGTTCAACCGGGTGAAGCTGCGCAATCTGAAGACCGGCCGGGTTTGGGAGCGCACTTTCCGTTCCGGTGAGAGCCTGGAGTCTGCGGATGTGATGGACCGGGATATGGAGTATCTCTACAACGATGGTGAGTTCTTCCATTTCATGGAGCCGGAGACTTTTGAGCAGCACCAGGCGGATGCGGCAGCTGTGGGCGATGCGGCGAAGTGGCTGAAGGAGCAGGATACCTGTGTGGTGACTCTGTACAACGGTGCGCCGCTGGCGGTGACGCCGCCGAACCATGTGATCCTGGAGATCACCGATACCGATCCGGGTGTGCGCGGCGATACCGCCCAGGGCGGCACCAAGCCGGCGACCCTGATTACCGGCGCGGTGGTTAAAGTGCCGTTGTTCCTGGAAATCGGCGAGACCATCAAGGTCGACACCCGTACCGGTGAATACCTGGGCCGCGCCAAGGAAGACTAATCTTTTCCCGCTGCCACTGCCTCCAACCTGATGGTGCGGTGGCGGCAAGTCACCGGGGGCGGGTTTTCAGGACCGCTGTGAATACATCCCTGTACGCTTCGTCGGCAACATCCCTGTTGCCGACGATCCTGAAAACCCGCCCCCGGCGCCTTGCCTTCAATTTTTATTCCTGCGCCTGTCGGCCACTACACTGAACCTTCATCCAATTCTTTTGGATTTTCCAAATGCCCGAACGGTCTTCTTGGCAGCCATCTGCCCCTCTCGACAACCTCCGCCACCGCGCCTACCTGTTGGCGCATATCCGCCGTTTCTTCAGCGAGCGCGAGGTGCTGGAGGTGGATGTGCCGGCGCTGTCCCGTCGCGCCACCAGTGATCCGCATATCGATTCCATCAGCGCCCGGTGCAGCGGCGAGACCGCCTACCTGGCAACCAGTCCGGAGTTCGGTCTGAAGCGGCTGCTGGCGGCGGGGTTCGGGGATTGTTATTACCTGGGCAAGGCGTTTCGCAATGGTGAGGCGGGCAGTCGCCACAACCCGGAGTTCACCATGCTGGAGTGGTATCGGCTGGGCTGGGATGACCACCGCCTGATGATCGAGGTGGGGGAGTTGCTGTCGCACCTGCTGAAGATTTCGCGGGTGTGTTCCTACAGTTACCGGGCGCTGTTTCTGCAGGAGCTGGGGCTGGATCCGCACCGGGCGAGCCTGCAGGAGCTGAAGGACTGCGGGGCGCGGGAGCTGGAGTTGTCGTTCGAGCCGGCGGACCGGGACGAGTGTCTGGATCTGCTGATGAGCCACCACGTCGAGCCGCGCCTGGGCGAGCGCGATGCGATCACGCTGGTTTACGATTTTCCCGCCAGCCAGGCGGCACTGGCGCGGGTGGAGGAGGATGAGCAGGGGGTGCCGGTGGCGCGGCGCTTTGAGGCGTATGCGGGGGGCATGGAGCTGGCGAATGGTTACTGGGAGCTGATCGATGCGCCGGAACAGCTGCGGCGCTTTGAGGCGGATCACCAGTACCGAGAGGACAACGGCAAGTCGGTATACCCGTTTGAGGAGCGGCTGGTGCAGGCGCTGGAGCACGGGATGCCGTCCTGCGCGGGGGTGGCGATGGGGATCGACCGGGTGGTGATGCTGGCCTGCGGGGCTGAGCGGATCGATGAGGTCATTGCTTTCCCGATAGATCGCGCGTGAATCCTGTCAGCGGTGCGCGGGGGCCTGCTCAGGCGCTCTTGCGATCGTCATCGAGCCCCTTGCCGGCGGGGTCTTCCGGCGCTTCGTCGTCGCGCTGTTGCCGCTTGAGTACGCCGCTTCTTTCGGGTTTGAAGTCGTAGCATCCCACTTCGCCGACGGCGTAGAAGCCGGCGTTCAGCCACAGGTCCTGCTGCTCTTCCCCCACCAGTGCCACGGCGTGCTTGTGGTGGCTGTGCAGGACTTCGCCCAGGAGGTGCTGCAGCATGGCGGTGCCGATACCGCGGCCGCGGTATTCCGGTAGTGTGCCCAGGTCGTAAAAGCCGAGGGCGTCGGCGGAGGAGAACAGGCTGCCGGTAGCGGCGGGCTTGCCCTGGAACAGGCCGAGATAGAATTTGTGGCGGCTGTGTTTGTGTTCCGGCAGCTGGGAAAGCTGCTGGTAGTACTTCTTGATCTGTCCGCTTTCCCGCGCATCTTCCTGCATTTTCGCAATCAGCTCGCCGTAGGCCTGCAGGTCTTCCGCGTTGGCTACGGCGCGGATTTCCAGTCCCTCCAGCGGTTTGTTGTCCGCCACCAGCTGTTTTACTTCCGCCGCCATCGCGATCATCGGGTCTTTACTGATGACTCCCAGTTCCGCCAGCGCGTCGTCGTCCAGAGGGCGGCTGGCACAGTGCCAGAGGGAGAAGGGGCTGTGGCGTTCGGCGAAATAGTCCACTACGAACCGCTGCAGTATGCGCGGCTGGGCGACGGCGTTGCTGACTACCTGGTTGAAGCGGGCGGACAGCAGGCCGCTGTCGGTGCGCAGCAGGCCGGTAATTTCCTTGCTCTGTTTGGGATTGAGCAGGTCTGCGTTGTAGCCGGCCCGGTTCTCCAGGTTGCGGCATACAAGGTTTTTCGCGCTGAGACTGTATTTCATGGATAAAGAATAGCTCCGCCGGGAAAAGGTCGTAGCAGCGCAATTGCGCTGCTGGCAGCAATTTCAGCGCAACTGGTCCACCTGCGACAGGGCGCACTGGTTCATGGACAGCGCGGGCTGGTCGCAGCTGGCTTCGCCGATCACTTTCGCGGGTACGCCGGCCACCAGGGCTTTTTCCGGAACCGGCTTCAGCACCACGCTGCCAGAGGCAATCTGCGAGCAGCGGCCGATCTCGATATTGCCGAGGATCTTGCTGCCGGCGCCAATCAGTACCCCGCAGCGGACCTTGGGATGGCGGTCGCCGGACTCCTTGCCGGTGCCGCCGAGGGTGACCGACTGCATCAGCGAAACATTGTCTTCCACTACCGCGGTCTCGCCGATGACGATACCGGTGGCGTGGTCCAGCAGAATGCCCTGCCCCAGTTGCGCGGCGGGGTGGATATCCACACCGAACACCACCGAGATGCGGTGCTGCAGGAACAGCGCCAGCGAGCGGCGCTGTTGTTGCCACAACCAGTGTGCCACCCGCCAGGCCTGCAGTGCGTGAAAGCCCTTGAAGTACAGGAAGGGCTCGTAGAGGGAATGGCAGGCGCTGTCGCGCTGCTCCACCGCAGACAGGTCTGCGCGGGCGGCGGCGCCGATGGAGGCATCAGCCTCCAGTGCCTCGTCGATCACCTCGCGGATCAGCAGTGCCTGCGCCACCGGGCTGTCGAGCTTGTTGGCCAGGTGGAAGCTGAGGGCGGACTCCAGGGTGGGGTGGTTGAGGATGGTGGCGTGCAGAAAACTCGCGAGAATGGGCTCCCGCTCCACCTGCACGGCCACATCGGCGCGGATGCCGCTCCACATGGCGTCTTCTGCAGTCGGGTTTTTCCCCTTGCTGGTGACACTTTCCATTTTGTACTCCTTCCTTTTGTCTAAACCGCGCCCAGGGTGAGGGGCGGTTCCTGCAGCGCCGAGAGCTGCTCGCGCAGGGCGAGGATGTGTTCGGCCCAGAAGCGCGGGGTATTAAACCACGGAAATGCCAGTGGGAACGCCGGGTCCTGCCAGCGCCGCGCCAGCCAGGCGGCGTGATGCATCTGCCGCAGGCAGCGCAGGGGTTCCACCAGTTGCAGTTGCTGGGGGTCGAAAGGGTAGAAGGTCTCGTAGCCCTCGACCACGGTGTCGAGATAGGCCGTCTGTTCCGCGCGATTGCCGGAGATCAGCATCCAGATATCCTGGATTGCGGGGCCCTGGATGCAGTCGTCCAGGTCCACAAACCACGGGGTGTCGTCGCGCCACAGGAAGTTGCCGCTGTGGCAGTCGCCGTGCAGGCGCAGGGTCTGCCACTCGCGCTCGAAATACGGCGCGATCATTTCAATCAGGTGCGCACTGACGGTGGCGTAGGCCTCGACGTTTTCCCGCGGCAGAAAGTCGCCGGCGAGAATAAAGTCGCGGCTATCGACCGCGAACCGCTGCAGCGACAGGCTGGGGCGGTGGGTGAACGGTCTGGCCGCGCCGATGGCGTGGATGCGCCCGAGCATGGTACCTACCTGCTCCAGGTGTTCGAAGTTGTCCAGCTCCAGCTGGTGACCGCCGCGGCGGGGGAACAGCGCGAAGCGGAAACCGTGGGCCTCCAGCAAGGTGCGGCCGTCGAATTCCAGCGGTGCGACCACCGGGATTTCCGCCGCCGCCAGCTCCAGCGCGAACTGGTGCTCCTCGATGATCTGCGCGTCGCTCCAGCGCCCCGGACGGTAGAACTTTGCGATCAGCGGCTGCGCCTCGTCGATACCCACCTGGTAGACGCGGTTCTCGTAACTGTTGAGCGGGAAGATACGCGCGTCGGACAGCAGGCCCACACTCTCCACGCAGTCGATCACCCGGTCGGGGGTGAGAGCATCGTAGGGGTGCGCAGAGGTGCTTGCCGGCGGCTGCAGATGTGAATGGTCATTCACGGAATCGGTCATGTGGGCGCTCCGTTGGCGTGGGGCGCTATGCTAACGCGGTTGCGGTTTGCGAGCCAAACCGCAGCGCGCCACGCCCTTCCGTCTAGCGCTCGTCGCCGCCGAATACCTGTTCTTTCCAGTCTTCGCCGAGTCGCGCCTCGATGTATTCGCGAATGAATTGCCGCACCTTCTGCGACGGGGTCACGTCTTCCTCGGCACACAGTTTTTCAAACAGGGCTTTCTTTTTCGGGTCGATTAGTAGCGTCAGACGCGCGGTGCGGTTTTCCATGGGATGTCCATCCGGTCAGTCGTATGTTAATCAGATTAACATTGAAGATGTGTTTGATGTGAGGATAATTTGTGTTCACCTTTTTCTCAAATGGCGGCCCGGGGGCGCAAGCACATGGCACATCGCAGACACCTCTTTTCGCTGCGCCTGGGGCACGCCCTGCGCGAGGTGCTGGCGGAATCCCGCTACGGGCGCAGCGGGCTCGTCCGGGATCTGGTGGCCGGCGTCACCGTGGGCATCATCGCCATTCCCCTGGCCATGGCGCTGGCCATCGCCATCGGCGTGGCGCCGCAGTACGGCCTGTACAGCGCATTTATTGCCGGCTTCCTGATCCCGTTTACCGGCGGGTCGCGCTACAGCGTGTCGGGGCCTACCGCGGCGTTTATCGTGATCCTGGTGCCGGTGGTGCAGCAGTACGGGCTGGCGGGCCTGCTGATCGCCAGTATTCTCGCCGGCGCCATGCAGATGCTGATGGCGCTGATGCGCCTGGGGCGTTATATCCAGTACATCCCCGAATCCGTCACCCTGGGGTTCACCGCCGGCATCGCGGTGGTCATTGCGGTGCTGCAGGTGAAGGACTTTATGGGACTGGAGATTGCCGCCATGCCCCACAGTTTTGCCGGCAAGGTAGCGGTGCTGGCGCAGGCGCTGCCAACATTCGCCCTGCCCAGCCTGTGTGTGGGGCTGGCGACACTCGCGGTAATGCTGGCCTGGCCGCGCCTGAAAACCCCGCTGCCTCCCCACCTGCCGGCGGTACTGGTGGGCACTCTACTGGCGGTAGCGCTCAACAGCCGCGGCCTGGACGTGGCGACCATCAGCTCTACCTTCCACTACAGCCTGAACGGCACCGAGAGCGCCGGTATCCCGCCCCTGCTGCCGGATTTTCAGTGGCCCTGGCTGCGCACCCAGCCCGGTGAGGTGGCGTTAACGTTCAGCTGGCCGCTGGTGCAGGACATGCTGTCCGCGGCCTTTGCCATTGCCATGCTGGGGGCAATCGAGTCGCTGCTGTGCGCGGTGGTACTCGATGGCATGACCGGCACCAAGCACAGTGCCAATAGTGAGCTGATGGGACAGGGGATCGGCAATGTGGTGGCGCCGTTTTTCGGCGGCATCACCGCCACCGCCGCCATCGCCCGCTCCGCGGCCAATGTCAAAGCCGGGGCGCAGTCGCCGCTGGCGGCGATGGTGCACGCGCTGGTGGTCCTGGTTGCGCTGGTTTCCCTGTCCGGGCTCCTGAGCTACCTGCCGATGGCCAGCATGGCGGCACTGCTGGTAGTGGTGGCGTGGAATATGAGCGAGGCGCCGAAGGCGCTGCGGCTGCTGCGCAACGCGCCGCTCAGTGATGTGTTGGTATTTGCGGTGTGCTTTGCGCTCACGGTGGCGGTGGACATGGTGATCGCGATTACCGCCGGGGTGGTGCTGGCTTCACTGCTGTTCATGAAAAATATCGCCGAAATGACCCGGGTCAAGGAGGTGAGCGACAACCGCAAGCTGGTGGATGTGGAGATCCCCGCGGGCTGGCAGGTATTCAAAATCAATGGCCCGCTGTTCTTCGCTGCCGCCGAGCTGGTGTTCTCCGAGCTTTCCCTGCGTTGCCGGGAGCAACGGGGTGTGGTGCTCTACCTGGACTCGGTGCCGATACTGGATGCGGGCGGACTGTCGGCGATGAACCGGTTTTTAGCCGAGTGTGCGGAACGCAACACCGATGTGTACCTGGCCGATTTCCAGTTCCAGCCACTGAAAACCCTGGCCAAGGCAGGTTTCAATCCGGAAGCGCGTGGTTGCCAGGTATTCCCGACCCTGTCCGCCGCACTTGCGCAGCTCGTGGAGAGTACACGGGAGACAGCACAGGTATCACGGAAGACGCATAAGGCAGACGAAGAACGAAGTAGAGGTGCCTCTCATGAAGATTTGCCAGGCTGCACAGCAGTTTAAGGCTGGCACCCTGGATGAAATCCAGGTGCGCAAGAACCCCGGTGATATCAACCAGTGGTTCGTGATGATTCGCAAGCAGAACGGCGACCTGCTGATGCTGGCGGACGAGCGGGATGAGCCCATCGTGGATGACGATCTGACGCGGCTGATGAGCGTGCTGAAAAGTATCGGCTGCCGGGAAGCGCGGGTCTTTCTATAGCAAGGGAAATAGCAAGGGTTTCAGGTGCGGCCACTATTTAGTACTTGGTAGTCCGGCCCCGTGACTCTAAGATGCCGCGTTTTGACCGGTAATCTTTCTTGCGATGACTCTTGCGAAGACGATGGAAAAGCGCTGTATCGCCTACGGTGATTGCAACACCGAAGGACTGAAAGGCAGCACCATTCCCCTCTGGCCCGAACTGGTGGCGGCGCAACTGGAGATGGCGCTCACCAACTGCGGCCACACCATGAGCACCACCCGGGAGATGTCGGAATACGCGCGCTCACATCCCGCGGCAGGCACCGCACTGGGCATGATCCAGTACGGCCTGGTGGACTCCTGGCTGACCTTTCGCGGCGCGCCATACGTGCTGTATTACCCGGACCGTCCACTGCGCAAAGTGGCGCGGCGGGTGGTAAAGAAACTCAAGAAAATGGCGCGCACCCTCAAGCTGCAACAGCGCATTGGTGCGGTGGAGCAGGTGCCGGTGGAAGAATATATCCAGCGGATCCGCGCAGTGGTGCGCTCGGCACCGGATACCCTTTTCGCCCTGGTGGCAACCGCGCCCAACCTGGATGAACCGCGCAATCCCCGCATCCAGCGCTACAACTCCGCACTGGCTGCCCTGGCCGCGGATGAGCCCAATGCCTTCTATGTGGATACCTATGACAGCCTGTGGGGCAGCCGCGCCGAGTCACTGATGGAAGACGGTACCCACCTGACGGCGGCCGGGCACCGGCTCGTGGCCGACGCGGTGGTGCGGGAATACCTGGCAGTCACCGCCGGTATCGATAAAGAGGCGGCCCCGGAATAACCGGGCGCCGGTCGCCTCCAGCCGCCGGATTGGCGCGCTTCACTCCTCCGCGGTCTGCGGGCCGATAATCCCGCTGACCTCGACAATCTTGTCCGCCGGGAAACCGCCCAGCTTGGCGTGCTTGGCAATGATTTCCTTGTTCGGCGCGCTGTACACACAGTAGAACTTGTCTTCCGCGACATAACTCTGTTGCCACTGGATTTCCGGACCCAGTGATTCGAGGATCGCGCGGGATTTCTGGGAAATGGATTTCAGCTCCTCGGCGGTGAGTGTCTGGGCGCCCGGGATGGTGCGCTCGATGATGTACTGGTGGTTGCCGGCCGCGAAAGCGGACACGCAGGACAGCAGCAGGGCGAAAGCGGTCAATGAACGTAACATGGTGAGATTCTCCACTGGATGGTTGGGTTGAGCGGCCACCGGCAGCTGCCGGCGACTCGCTACCATCCAAGCAGTACCGCGGTTTTCCCACAATGAACCGGTACTGACCTTTACCTGAACCCGGTAATACCGTTAAATCAAAGGCTTAGCGGTACACATGAACTGCGCATCCGGTGCGCAGGGTCCCGACAACCGTATCCGGGTGGCGTATGACGACACTGCGTTTCGGAGAATTCGAACTCGACCGCGAACAGCCCTGCCTGCGGCGAAGGGGGAAACCCGTGAGCCTGCAGGATTTGCCCCTGCGCCTGCTCACCCTACTGGTTTCCCACCCAGGTGAAATCCTGACCCGGGAGGTCCTGTTCCAGCACTTCTGGCCCGATGACGCCACCGGCATCCTCGACGACAACCTCAACACCCTGGTGCGCAAACTGCGCCAGGCCCTCAACGACTCGGCGCGCAGCTCGCGCTTTATCGAAACCGTGCCCAAGAAGGGCTATCGCTTTATCGCCCCGGTACGCCCGGTAGCGATGAATGGCGATGGGGTGAGTGGCGATGGGGTGCATGAGGAGGCAATCCAACTTCCAGTGCCAGCGCCGGCGCCGCGCGTCGGTTACCTGCGCCACCCCGGCATTGTGCTGGCCTGTATCGCGCTGCTGGGACTGTTCGCCGCCGCCGGTTTTCACTGGCTGTCCGCCCCGGGTACGGCATCGCAGCCGGCAGACAGGAAATTCGGCTCGGTGGCGGTGCTGCCGTTCGTGAATGCCAGCGAAAACCACCAGCGCGACTATTTCAGCGACGGGCTGGCGGATGACCTGCTCAACCGCCTGTCCGGTTTCCGCGACCTGCGGGTGGTCTCGCGCACCTCGTCATTTGCCATGGGGGAAAGCGGGCTGGATGCCCGCCGCATCGGCGAGCAGCTGGAATCCGATGCGCTGGTGGAAGGCAGCGTGCGGCGGGACGGCGAGCAGCTGCGTATCAATGTGCGCCTGATCGACACCCGCAGCGGTTTCCAGTTGTGGTCCCAGAGCTACCAGCGCGAGCTGGGAGATATCTTCGCGCTGCAGCAGGAGATCGCGCTGGAGATCGCCGGCGCGCTGGCGGGGGAACTGCACGAGGATCACCGCGCGGCGCGCGCGAACCGCATCCCGCCCGCGGCCTATGACGACTACCTGAAAGGCCGCTTTTACTGGCACAAGCGCTCTGCCGGCGACCTCAAAAAGGCCGCGGGCTATTTCGAGGCGGCCATCGCGCGGGCACCGGACTACGCCCCGGCCTG
The DNA here is from genome assembly GCF_913055755.1 of uncultured Microbulbifer sp. Lineage (GTDB taxonomy): Bacteria > Pseudomonadota > Gammaproteobacteria > Pseudomonadales > Cellvibrionaceae > Microbulbifer. The sequence continues at coordinate 118,909 of NZ_CAJXKH010000001.1, read as the reverse complement.
GGCCGGGCTGGCGGATGCGTTCGCGGTCCAGGGTTTCTACGACTACATGCCGCCGGCGGAAGCCTTTAGCCGCGCCAAGGGCGCTGCCCGCCGCGCCCTGCAGCTGGACCCCAGGAGCGCCTCCGCCGAGGCCAACCTGGGCTATGTGGCGCTGTATCACGAGTGGGACTTTGTCGAAGCGGAGGCGCGCTTTCGCCAGTCCATAGCGATCAACCCGGCCTACTCGAAGGCGCACCAGTGGTACGCCAACCTGCTGGTGGCCGCGGGGCGCTTTGACGAGGCGGAGCGGGAAATGCGCCGCGCCACCGAGCTGGACCCGCTGTCGCTGATTGCCAACGCGGCACTGGGCTGGGTGCTGTACCACGCCGGCTCGTACCAGGCGGCATTGGACCAGCTGGCGGTGGCGCAGGAACTGGACCCGGACTTCGAGCTGATATACCTGTGGCAGGGCTGGATCCTGGAGAAGCAGGGAGACCTGGCGGGGGCCATAGCCGCACTGCGGGAATGTGTGGCGCGCTCCGGCGGCAGCGGTATCAGCGTGGCCTCACTGGCGCGGGTACTGGCGCTGAGCGGACAGCGGGAGGAGGCCCGCGCGCTGCTGGAGACGCTGGTTGTGGATTCCGGCTACCAGCCGTCCTACGAGATTGCCAAGGCCTACCTGGGGCTGGGAGATGCCGAAGAAGGAGAGCGCTGGCTGCGCAGCGCCCTGGCGCAGCGCTCCCACTCCATGGTGTTCCTCAACGTCGACCCGCAACTGGCGGCGTACCGGGATACCCCGCAGCACGCGGCGCTCACCGCGCAGGTGTTTGTGGATAACTGAGGAATCCCGCCGACGCAAGCAAGGGAGCGGCGGCCCCGGCAAGCGGGGCCACCAGGGTCGGGTGCCGGCGGAATCAGATGGCGATTTTTTCCAGCGCCAGGCTGCCGATGGAGTAACCGGCACCAAAGGAACAGATGACGCCCTTGCTGCCCACCGGCAGGTCGTCGCTGTGCAGGTTGAAGGCAATCAGCGAGCCGGCACAGCCGGTATTCGCGTAGCGGTCCAGCACGATCGGCGCGCGCTCCTCGGTGGCATCGTCACCCATCAGTTTTTTCGCGATCAGGTTGTTCATGTTGATATTCGCCTGGTGCAGCCACCAGCGGCTGATCGCATTGGGCTCCATGCCCAGTTCCTGTACCTGGTTTTCCAGGTGTGCCGCTGCCATCGGGCAGACTTCCTTGAACACCTTGCGCCCGTTCTGGTGGAACAGCTTGCCGGGGCCGAAGGGGTCCACGTCTGCGGCGCGGGAGGTGTAGCTGAAATTGGAGCGGATATTGTTGGAGAACACCGTCTTCGCCTTGGTGCCGAGGATCTCCCAGGCGGTGTCCGCGGTGCTGCACTCGCGGCGCTCCACCACGCTCGCCACCGCCACATCACCGAAAATAAAATGGCTGTCGCGATCGGTGTAGTCCACCTGCGGTGACGCCAGTTCCGGGTTGATCACCAGCACCGCGCGCGCGGAACCGGAGCTGACCGCGTCCACCGCCCGCTGCAGGGAAAAGGTGGCGGATGAGCAGGCCACTTCCATATCAAACGCAAAGCCGTCGATGCCCAGAGCGCCCTGGATCTCGATGGCGATCGCCGGGTAGGCCCGCTGCAGGTAGGAGGCGCCGACGATCACCGCGTCGATGTCTTCGGGCTTCTTGTTGGCCTTCTGCAGCGCCAGCTTGGCCGCGTTGAGACCCATCTCCGCCTGCAGGCAGAGCTCGTCGTCGCCGCGCTCCGGCAGGTAGGGGCGCATGCGCTCGGGATCGAGGATGCCCTCCTTGCTGATCACATAGCGGCTCTTGATCCCAGAGGCCTTCTCGATGAACTCCGCGGAGGAGTATGGCTTGGCGGTCACCTCACCGGATTCGATGGCAGCGGCGTTGTCGCGGTTGAACTTGTCCGCGTGGGCGTTCAGGGCCGCAACCAGTTCTTCATTGCTGATGGCATCCGGTGGCGTCCACAGGCCGGTACCACTGATTACGATGCCCCGGGGCAAGCTGTATTCACTCATCATTTTTCATCCTGTGTATCGCGTCAGGTCCCGAGGTGTCTGATCGGGCGACCTCTACTGTAACGTCGGCGGGCCGGTTTTTTTGTGATCACTTGGCCGCAAAAGGGCGGCTATTGTGACGCTATGGGCCTTTTCGGTCTAGAAACAGGTACCGCTGTACTGATTGGTCACTGGGGCGGATTGGCTGGGTGTCAGGGGGTTCTGGCCAGAGCGTAAGCGCTTACTTCTGCTGCGCCGGCCTGCAGCAGGGTTTCCGCCGCCGCTTCCAGGGTGGCACCGGTGGTGATGACGTCGTCCACCAGGCCGATATGCAGGCCGCTGACCCGGGGGCCGGCGCGGAAACTGCTGCTCAGGTTTTTCAGGCGTTGGCGGCGTTTGAGTTGTGACTGGCTACCCGTGCGCGCGGTTTTGCGCAGCAGGCGGGTATCCAGCGGGATGCGCCAGTGGCGGGCGAAAATTTCCGCGATCAGATACGCCTGGTTGTAGCCGCGTGAGAGCTGTCGCCGCCAGTGCAGGGGAATGGGCACCAGTACATCGGGTCGGTCACCCACCGGTTCCAGCTCCGTTGCCGCCACTTCCGCCAGGCTGCGCCCGGCGGCGAGATCGCCCTGGTATTTGAAGCGCTGGATCAGCTGCGCCACCGGGTAGGCGTAAAACCAGCAGGCGTGGCCTCCGGCAAGCGGTGGCGGCTGCTGCAGGCAGCGCGGGCAGAGGTGGTCGCCGGCATTCGCCAGTGGCAGGGCGCACAGGCTGCAGGCGTGCTGCAGGGCGGGCAGCTCCGTGCGGCAGGGCCTACAGATGCCGCTGCCCCCGGTATCGCCGGCGTGGCACAGCAGGCATCGGCTCAGCGACAGCCCCGGTTTCAGCGGCAGACGCCGCACAGCAGCACTGATGCGCTGGGTAAACATTCCGATCACAGGTATCCATTCCCGTTGGTTGCGCCCGCGCGCGACTCGTAAACCAAAACTGGTTCGTTTGGTTGACAGTCAAGAGGGCGCGGCTACACTGCAGGGCTTCAAACTCCAAATCAAAGTCCTGAAGTCCGATTATCGGCCGGGTGCTGACTGATAAGTCTCCCGGCCCTGAGGAGAGTAATCCCAGTGACCGCCACCCAGCAAATGCCACAGGCCACTTCTGTCTACGGCGAAGTCCGCCACGACTGGAGCCGCCAGCAGGTACTCGAGCTGTTCGCGCTGCCGTTCAATGACCTGCTGTTTACTGCACAGACGGTGCACCGCGTGCACTTCGACCCGAATCGGGTCCAGGTGAGCACCCTGTGTTCCATCAAGACCGGCGCCTGCCCGGAAGACTGCAGCTACTGCCCGCAGAGCGCCCGCTACGATACCGGCCTCGAGCGCGAGAAGCTGATGAAGGTGGAAAAGGTGCTGGAAGAGGCCCGCGCGGCCAAGGCCAGCGGCGCCACCCGCTTCTGTATGGGTGCCGCCTGGCGCTCGCCGAAGAAAAAGGATATGCCCTACGTCACCCAGATGGTGAAAGAGGTAAAGGCTCTGGGGCTGGAAACCTGCATGACCCTCGGCATGCTCAGTGACGAGCAGGCCAGGGACCTGGCGGACGCGGGGCTGGACTATTACAACCACAACCTGGATACCTCGCCGGAATACTACGGTGACATCATCACCACGCGCACCTATGAGGATCGCCTGAATACCCTGAGCAATGTGCGCGCGGCGGGCATGAAGGTGTGCGCCGGTGGCATTATCGGTCTGGGTGAAGGGGAGAAAGACCGCGCGGGCCTGCTGATGCAGCTGGCGAACCTTTCCGAGCACCCGGAATCCGTGCCCATCAACATGCTGGTGAAGGTGGCCGGCACGCCGCTGGAAAACAACGCAGACCTGGACCCGTTCGAATTTATCCGCTGCATTGCCGTCGCCCGCATCATGATGCCGAAGTCCCACGTGCGCCTGTCCGCCGGTCGTGAATCCATGAACGACGAGATGCAGTCACTGGCGTTCCTCGCCGGTGCCAACTCCATTTTCTACGGCGAGAAACTGCTCACGACTGCCAACCCGGAAGCCAACAAGGACATGCAGCTGTTCGCACGCCTCGGCATCAAACCCGAGGAATACCAGCAGTACGCAGATGAAACTGTGGTAGAGGCGGAACTGGAATCGCGTATTGCCGAGCAGCAAAACGATCCGTTTTTCTACGACGCCGCCAAGGCGTAAGTGCGGTTGCCGTTGTGACCAACGCCGTGAGCAGCCTGCAAAATTTCCTCGATGCGCGCCTGGCCGAGCGCCGGGCGCAGCAGTTGCACCGCAGCCATAAAATTCTGGATTCAGCGCCGGGCCCGCTGGCGCTGGTGGATGGGTGCGAGCTGGTCACCTTCAGCTGCAACGATTATCTGGGGCTCGCCACCCATCCTGAAGTGATTGCCGCGCAGCAGCGCGGTGCCGAGCTGGGTGCCGGAGCCACCGCTTCCCACCTGGTCAATGGCCACTTTGCCATCCATCAGCAGTTGCAGGATAAGATCGCCGAAATAACCGGGCGCGAAGCGGCGCTGTTGTTTGGCAGCGGCTATATGGCCAATGTGGGGGTGATCAACGCGCTGGTTGGTCGCGGCGACCATATTGTGCAGGACCGGCTTAACCACGCCTCGCTGATCGACGGCGGTCGCATTAGTGGCGCGCGCTATCTGCGCTTTGGCCACAACGATATCAAATCCCTGGAACAACAGCTGCAGCGGGCGCGCGCTAGCGGATCCGGCAATACCCTGGTGGCGGTGGACGGCGTCTACAGCATGGATGGCGACACCGCGCCGTTGGCAGCAATCGCAGCATTGTGTGCCCGTTACGACGCCTGGCTGATGGTGGATGAGGCTCACGGTTTCGGTGTCATGGGCAGCGAGCGCTTCCCCTCTGCCGGCAGCGTTGCCGCCGCCGGCCTGAGTCAGGAGCAGGCGCCCATCGTAATGGGTACCCTGGGCAAGGCGGCCGGCAACGGCGGCGCGTTTGTGGCGGGCTCGAAACAGCTGATCGACTACCTCACCCAGTTCGCGCGCACCTATATCTACACCACCGGCATGCCACCGGCGGTGGCTGCCGGCTGCCTTAAAGCGCTGGAACTGATGCAGCGGGAACCACTGCGGGAAACCCTGGCCGCGCGCATCGCCTATTTCCGCGCGCGCGCCGCCGCACTGGCATTGCCGCTGGAAAATTCCACCAGTGCAATCCAGCCGCTGGTACTGGGGTGTGAGAACACCGTACTGGCGGTGGCCGAGATACTGCGCGAGCGCGGCTATCTCGTCGGCGCCATTCGCCCGCCCACGGTGCCAACCGGCACCGCGCGGCTGCGGATCACGCTCTCTGCGGTCCACACCGAATCGCAGATCGACGGCTTGCTTGCGGCGCTGCGTGAAGCGCTGCACCGAGCCAGTTCGCCCGAGGTATCGGCGTAATGTCTGTCGAACATATTGTTTTGCTCCACGGCTGGGGCGGTGACAGCCGCTGCTGGGAGCCACTGCAGCAGCAGCTGTCGGATCTGCCGCAAACCATTCAGTGTATCGACCTGCCGGGTTTTGGCGGGTGCGTCGCAGAGGCGTGGCCGCAAACGGAAGTACTGCTGCAACAGCTGGAAGCCCGGCTGCCGGACAATTGCCTGCTGCTGGGCTGGTCCCTGGGCGGCATGCTGGCAGTAAAGCTGGCGGCGCGCTCGCACAAGGTGCGGCAGCTGGTCACCATAGCCGCCAACGGCAGTTTTATTGTGCGAGACGACTGGCCCGGCATGGCCGCGGAAGTTTTCGAAAATTTCTGCAGCGCCCAGCAGCGGGAACCGGCAAAAAACTGGCAGCGTTTCTGCGGCCTGCAGGCCCGAGGCGACAGCGATATGCGCGCGCTGCTGAAAACCCTGAAAGGCTGGCAGCCGCAGGAAATTCCCGCGGGCTGGAATGCTGCGCTCGCCTGTCTTGGCGCGCTGGATAATCGCCAGTTGCTGACAGAACTACAGCGCCCGGCACTGCATATCTTTGGCGCGCAGGACGCACTGGTGCCCGCGGTTGCGGCGGAAAAACTGCGCGCTGCGGGTGTTGAAGTTGTCCTGATCGAAAACGCCGGTCACTGCCCGCAACTGAGCCAGCCGGGAAAAATCGCCGCGCTGGTAAGGCAGATTGTTTCCCCGCGAGAGGAAACGCCCCTCGATAAATCCGCGGTGGCCCGCGCCTTCGGTCGCGCAGCGACGAGTTACGATGCGGCGGCGCACCTGCAGCGTGCGGTGTGCCGGCAATTGCTGGCGGAGACCGAAAATCTATCGATCACACCCCGACGGATTCTCGACCTGGGCAGTGGCACCGGCTACGGCAGTGAGCTGCTGCGGCGACGCTTCCCGGATGCGGAAATCATCGCCCTGGATATCGCCCCGCAGATGCTGCAATACGCCCGCGCCGAGCGCCCGCTGGCGGACGGCTATATCGCCGCCGACGCGGAACAGTTGCCGCTGGCGGATGCTTGCATCGACCTGGTGTTTTCCAGCTTTGCACTGCAGTGGTGCTACCGGTTGCCGGAGCTGTTCGCGGAAATCCGCCGGGTCATGGCCCCGGGTGCCAGTGCACTGATTTCCACCCTCGGTCCCGACACCCTGCGCGAGCTGAAACACAGCTGGGCGGAAGTGGACGACCGCGTGCACGTAAACCGTTTTTTACCCGCGGAAACCTGGATCGGTGCGGCAACGGAATCCGGGCTTGCGGGGGAGCTGCGTTGTGAGGAGCGGGTACTGCACTTTGACAGCGTTACCGGGCTGATGCGGGAGCTGAAAAGTATCGGCGCGCAGAATGTGAATCGCGGTGCGGGCAGGGGCATGTTGGGGCGCACCGGATTGCGACGACTGGCACAGGCCTATGATGCGTATCGTGTGGATGCGGGATTGCCGGCGAGCTATGAGGTAATTTATCTGCGGCTGACAAGGCACGCAGTGTCACTGGAAAAAGTGGAAGTGGTAAACGAAACTGCCCGCCGATAAAGGCGGGCAGTAATCAGTCAGCGTGAAGCCAAGAATCAGGGGAAGATCTCGATCGGGGTACCGGTATCCACCATCGCCCAGATCTCATCCATTTCCGGGTTGGTAACGGCGATACAGCCGTCGGTCCAGTTCATCCGGGTGAGATATTTCTCGATATTTTTCCAGGTCGGCTTCTGGCCGTGGATCATGATCGCACCACCGGGGCTGCGTCCCAGTTTCTTCGCCCGTGCGCGGTCCGCCGCGTTCGGGTAGGAAACCTGGATGGCGCGATAAAATGTACTGTTCTTCTTTTTCCAGTTCAGGGTATAGCGCCCTTCCGGGGTGCGCGAGTCGCCCGCGTATTGCTTGTGCCCCACGGGGTTTTTGCCGAATACAACTTTATAACTCTTCACAACCTTGCCGTTGCGTTTCAACTGCATCAGGTGCTTGGATTTGTAGACAACGACTTCGTCAACCGGCTTGATCTTGGCAAATACCAAAGTCGGCATCAGTAGCAGGGCAATCAGACTCAGTTTTATGTATCGCATAGCTCTCAACGGTTTGCAGTGTGTTTCCGGGGCGAATTCAGCTTCCCTGCTCTCGCGCCGCCACACGCCCGCGTCTCCCGGGGAGAGGTGGACCGTGGTTGCGCGGTGCGACGGTTTGACGCAATGGCGTTATGACAGCGCTGTCGTAGGCTGTCAGCCCTGACCAATGTCGGGGCCTTTATTAGGCAATTTTCCTAACCCCGACGGCACTTGGCGAAGAAGGTTGTACGAATATTGCGCTACCTGGTTAATTTATCATCACGTAGTCGACGTTTAAAGGGGCGTCAACAAAAAAGACCGAATACAGAGAGGAAGATTCCGTGACCCATACGTTTTTCGTGACCGGTACCAGCACCGAAGTCGGCAAGACCTACGTCACCGCCGCCCTGCTGCGGGCGGCGGCGGATCGCGGCCTGGCAACCGCGGCGGTAAAGCCGGTAGCGTCCGGCTGCGAGCTGACCGAGGACGGCCTGCGCAACAGTGATGCGCTGATCCTGCAGGAGGCGATGACCCTCGAACTGCCGTATCAGCAGGTCAATCCGGTAGCTCTGGAGCCCGCCATCGCCCCGCATATCGCCGCCTTTGAGGCGCGCAAGCGGCTGGATCCGTCGCGGCTCGCCGGCGTCTGCCGCGGGGTGATGAGCAGCGCCGCGGAATTTGTGCTGATCGAGGGCGCCGGCGGCTGGCGGGTGCCCCTGGGGCCGCGCATCATGCTTTCCGACCTGCCGCGGGAACTGCAACTGCCGGTGATCCTGGTGGTGGGAATGGAACTGGGTTGTATCAATCACGCCCTGCTGACGGCGGAGGCGATTCGCCGCGACGGCCTGCAACTGGCGGGCTGGGTGGGCAATTTCGTGCGCGAGGGGATGATGGTGCGCGCGGAGGAGAACCTGGCCACCCTGGGGGGCCTGCTGCCGGCGCCCTGCCTGGGGGTGATTCCGTTTGACGAGAGTGCCGACTACCGCAACGGCGCGGCGCATCTGGACCTGACTGCGCTGTTGCCGGGAGAGTCTTCCCTGCAGGCAGGCCCCGACTAAGCCCTGCAGTGGGAATACCTGTTGGCGTCGCCTGCCGATGTGCGGCGCCAGTCTCTACGGTCGCCATCGCGCTATTCTGTTTCTCCCTTTAGGCCATTTCATACACGTTAACCCGCGTGATTTTCGCCGGATTCAACCGCTGGTTATGCCGCTGTGCTTGACTTGGGTTGGGCTTGGCCCTAGATTTCAAACATGTGTTTGAAACGGTTGATTGATTTAGAGAGGCGAAACAATGGCTGAGTACAAGGCGCCCCTGCGCGAGATGAACTTCCTGTTGCACGAGGTATTCGAGGCCGAGAAGCTGTGGGCGCGCCTGCCTGCGCTCGCCGAAACCGCAGATCGCGAAACCGCCGATGCCATTCTCGAAGAAATGGCCAAGCTGGCCGCCAATACCCTGGACCCGATCAACCGCTCCGGTGACGAGGAAGGCTGTCACTGGAACGACGGCGTGGTGACCACGCCCAACGGCTTCCCGGAAGCCTACGCCACCTACTGCGAGGGCGGCTGGGGTGCGCTGGTGGGCAACCCTGAGTTCGGCGGCATGGGTATGCCGAAGACCCTGGGTGCTCAGGTTGAGGAAATGATCTGTGCCGCGAATATCTCCTTTGCCCTCTACCCAGTACTGACTAACGGCGCCTGCCTGGCGATCGACGCCCATGCATCCCAGGAGTTGAAAGAGAAGTACCTGCCGAATATGTACGCCGGCACCTGGGCCGGGGCCATGGACCTGACCGAGCCCCACGCCGGCACCGACCTCGGCATCATCCGCACCAGGGCGGAACCCCAGGAAGACGGCAGCTACAGCATTACCGGTAGCAAGATCTTCATTACCGGTGGCGACCACGACCTGTCCGAGAACATTATCCACCTGGTGCTGGCCAAGCTGCCGGACGCTCCGAAAGGCCCGAAGGGGATCTCCCTGTTCCTGGTGCCGAAAATCCTGGTGAACGAAGATGGCAGCCTGGGCGAGCCCAATGCGGTGAGCTGCGGTTCCATCGAGCACAAGATGGGCATCAAGGCCTCCGCCACCTGTGCCATGAATTTCGACGGCGCCAAGGGCTGGCTGGTGGGTGAACTGAACAAGGGCCTTGCGGCCATGTTCACCATGATGAACTACGAGCGCCTGGGTGTGGGTATCCAGGGCCTGGGGGCCTCCGAACGCTCCTACCAGAGCGCCATCGAATACGCCCGCGACCGCGTGCAGAGCCGCTCGCCGGAAGGCGCCAAGCAGCCGGAAAAGGCTGCGGACCCGATCATTGTGCACCCGGACGTGCGCCGCATGCTGCTGACCCAGAAAGCCCTGATCGGCGGCGGCCGCGCACTGTCCACCTATGTCGCCAAGTGGCTGGATATCGCCAAGTTCGGCGAGGGCGACGAGAAACAACACGCTGAAGCCATGGTGGCTCTGCTCACCCCGGTGGCGAAAGCGTTCTTTACCGACAAGGGCCTGGAGTGCACCGTGCTCGGCCAGCAGGTATTCGGCGGCCACGGCTACATCCGCGAGTGGGGCCAGGAGCAACTGGTGCGCGACGTGCGCATTACCCAGATCTACGAGGGCACCAACGGCATCCAGGCACTGGACCTGATCGGGCGCAAGACCGTCGCCAACGGCGGTGCCTTCTTCGACCTGTTTGCCGCGGATGTGCAGGCATTTATCGATGCCAACAGCGACAACGAAGCGTTGGCGGAATTTATCCCGACGCTGGCCAGCGAGCTGCAGCGCCTGAAAGAAGTGACCGCGGCGGTGATCGACGCGGCCAAGGCCGACCCCAGCGCCCCGGGTGCCGCCTCGGTGGAATACCTGCACCTGTTCGGTTACGTGGCCTACGCCTACATGTGGGCCATGGTCGCCGCGGTCGCTGCACCCAAGGCGGGTGACGATTTCTACAAGGGACAGCTGAAAACCGCGCGCTTCTTCTACGCGCGCCTGCTGCCCCAATCTGCCGCACTGGCCGGCAGTGTTCTGGCTGGCAGCGAGACCCTGATGGACCTGGAAGAAGAGTTGTTCTGACCCGAAGTTCCGCTTCTGCCTGTCACGGATTTCTGCGAGGGAGGCGCTGCCGGGTACAGCCTTGCGAGACCTTCTAAAACAGGGATGTTTTAGAAGAGCCCCCAGGGATGGGTTTACGGCGTGTCTTGCAAAGCTGTACCCGGCAGCGGCTCCGCCACAGGGTGACATTTGAACCGCTGTTTTTGATCTGCCGATCGGCCCCGCCCTGCGGGGCTTTTTTCGTTGTGGGCTTTCTCATACACTCGGGTAAAGCAAACGCAGCACAGCAACAATAAGAGACCGCGTTAATCCCATGTCAGAAAGCGAACGGCAGGTTCCACCGAAAAAACTCTCCGACGAAGACCAGGCCCGGGTCGACAGGTACCTGAAGGGCGGCCACAACGACGTCGAACGCAAGCCCTTCCGCCCCCTGTTATTGCTGGCGGTGATTGTCATCGTCCTTACCGGCCTGTCACTGCTTAGCCTGCTGATTGCCCGCACCAAGGGTGTGGTCTGAGGGCGCGAGGGCGGGTATACAGCACCGGAAGTGATTGCGGAATTTATCTGCCAGCGACCTGTTTTTAGGAAAAATATTTCTTTTGGGGCTGATAATGAAGAAAACCATCCTTGTTCTGTTGCTCTCAACCGGCCTCGTGGGCTGCGAAACGCTGACCAGAATTGCGCTGGAAGGGGCGACCAATAGCCGGGTCCGCTACGGTTCACAGTGCGAATCCCTGCGCCTGCAATGCCGCGCCGAGAATTACAGTGAATGGGAAACTTCGGAGGGCAAGCGCGGTTGCTCCTGCGCGGGGGAAAGCTCCCAGTCTCGGGCCCCGGGAGATATGCAGGACCCGATCTGAGCCTCGCCCGGTCTAGTTTCCCAGGCGGTTGAGTGCGGTCCACTCCTGTTCCGTCACCGGTTGGATCGACAGCCGCCCCTGCTTCACCAGCACCATCTCTGCCAGCGCCGGGTTCTGCTTGATGTCTTTCAGGGGCACCGGGTTGGCGAATGCACTTTGCCACTGGATATCCACGCAGAACCAGCGAGGGTTTTTGCTGCTCGCCTTGGGGTCGAAGTATTTGCTCTCGGGATCGAATTGCGCCGGGTCCGGGTAGGCCGCACGCACCACTTTGGCGGTACCGGCGACCGCCGGCACCTTGCAGGCACTGTGATAGAAGAGTACGCCATCCCCCTCGCGGACCCCGTCGCGGAGGAAATTTCGCGCCTGATAGTTGCGAATGCCATCCCAGCGCCCGATCTGACCCGGTTCCTGCTTCAGGTCAGTCAGGCTGTATTCATCCGGTTCCGACTTGAATAGCCAGTAGTTCATCCTGTTTTCTCCCGCTGCCTGCGGCAGCCTGTCTATCTGGTGCGTTTGGCGGTATTTCGCCCGCGGCGGTGGTGGATTAGGCTATTTTCCCAGATTGGCGCGCTATCTGCGCCGTATATGGAGCATTATGGGTACTTCGGTTTTTAACTGGCTGTCGCAAAAGCTGGCGTCGCCGCGCAACCAGTACTGGGCGCTGCAGTGCAGCGGCTGGGGTGGCTATACGCTGCTGACCTTCGTCGGCAGCTTTTTCTGGGTGGCGAATCACTGGCTCCACACCGGCTATATCGCCGTGGCTACCGCTTCCGGGGTTGCCATCACCGAGGTCATGCGCCGCGGCTTCCAGCGCCTGTGGGACAAGCCGCCGGCCAACCGCCTGCTGGGCACCCTGGGCGTGGTGATCCTGGGTGCGGCAGTCTGGGCCGCGATCAAGTTTGGCGGCTCGCTGTGGCTGTATGGCAAGGAGAGCGACGAGCACCCGGTGGTGCTCGCCATCTACTGGTTCTCCTACTCGTTCCTGATCTACATGACCTGGACCGCGCTGTACTATGGCATCAAGTACTACCAGACTTCCCTGCAGCAGCAGGAAAAGGCCCTGAGGGCGGAGTCCATAGCGCACCAGTCGCAGCTGAAGATGCTGCGCTACCAACTGAACCCCCATTTTCTGTTCAATACCCTGAACGCCATTTCCACCCTGATCCTGGAGCAGGACGGCAAGACGGCGAACAAAATGGTCACCCGGCTATCCCAGTTCCTGCGCCACTCTCTGGACAACGACCCGATGCAGAAGGTTACCCTGGCGAAAGAGGTGGAGGCGCTGCAACTCTACCTGGATATCGAGAAGGTGCGTTTTGCCGACCGCCTGCAGGTCAATGTGGACCTGGATGGCGATGCCCCCCGGGGACTGGTGCCGAGCCTGTTATTGCAACCTTTGGTGGAAAATGCCATCAAATACGGTATCTCCCAGCGGGAGCAGGGCGGGGAGATCAATATCCGCGCGCGGGTATTTGCCGGCGAGTTGCTGATTGAGGTCAGCGACAACGGCCCCGGTGTGCCGGAATCCGAACTCGCCGGGCTGGGCCTCGGCGGCGGCGTGGGCATCCGCAACACCTGCGAACGCCTGCGCGCCCTGTACGGCAACGAACAGAAAACCCGTTTTGCCAATTTGCCCCGGGGTGGTTTGGCGGTAAACCTGCGACTTCCGTTTGAACAGGAATAACCACAATTCAGAGGCGGTGAGAGCACCATGACCGGTAGCAGTGAAACCTTAAAGACCATTATTGTCGACGACGAACCGCTGGCCCGCCGCGGCCTGCGTTTGCGGCTGGAAAATCTCGGTGGGGTGGAGATTGTCGCGGAATGTGGCAATGGCCGCGAGGCGCAGGAAAAAATTCTGGAGCTGCGTCCGGATGTGGTTTTCCTGGATATCCAGATGCCGGGCATCAGCGGGCTGGAACTGGTGCAGCTGTTGCCGCGGGAGGAGCTGCCGCAGGTGGTGTTCGTGACCGCTTACGACCAGTACGCGGTAGAGGCGTTCGAGGTGAGCGCAGTGGACTATGTGCTGAAGCCGATCGAAGAGGATCGCCTGGAACTGGCACTGCAACGCGTGCGCGAGAAGCTGGGCAGTGAGAACCTGGCGGCCCAGCGCGAGCAGTTGCTGGAGGCGGTGGCGGACCTTACCCATGAGACACCGCAGGCGCTGGAGAAAAAACTGGCGGCGGGTGAGCTGGGAGGCAACCGCTACCCGGAAAAAATCGCGATCAAGGACTCCGGCAAGATTACCCTGGTACCGGCGCGGGATATCGACTGGATTGATGCCGCCGGTGACTATATGTGCGTGCACGCGAATGGCGAAACCCACGTGATGCGCATCACCATGAAGGAGCTGGAGCAGCAGCTGGACCCGAAGGTGTTCCAGCGCATTCACCGCTCCACCATTGTCAATTTACAGCGGGTGCAGGAGATCTGCGCGCATATCAATGGCGAATATCACCTGGTGCTGAATAACGGCGAGCGCTTGAAAATGAGCCGCAGCTACAAGAACAAGGTCCAGCACTTTATATAAGTCCACCGCCCGCGGCACCGCCGCAACGCTGTGATCGAACGGTCATGGAAAATTACTCTCGTGAATCCGTCAGGCTGAGACTAAAACTCCAGCTCTGACGGATTTCCGCAACCGAGAGATCGCCATGGCCACAGAATCGCAGTCTTCCTCCGAACTCAATCTCGCTACCCGCCCGCTGCTGCACTCCCTTGCGGAAAACTGGTGGTTGCTGCTATTGCGCGGCCTGCTGGGGATCCTGTTTGGCGTACTGACATTTGTCTGGCCGGCCATCAGTCTGTTCAGCCTGATCATCCTGTTTGGTGCCTATACCCTGGTGGACGGTGTCTTTGCCCTGTATTCCGCATTCAAGGGCGGCAAGCGGAAAGGCATAGGCTGGCTGTTCTTTGTCGGTCTCACCGGCGTGGCCGCCGGTATCATCACCTTTGTCTATCCGCAGGTTACCGCCCTGGTGCTGGTGATCTTTATCGGCGCCTGGGCACTGGTGCGGGGCATTTTTGAGATCATCGGCGCTATCCGCCTGCGCAAGGAAATTGAACACGAGTGGCTGTTGATTTTTGCCGGCCTCATTTCCGTGTTGTTCGGGCTGGCATTGCTGGTGAGCCCGGGCGCCGGCGCGCTGGCACTATTGTGGCTGATCGGCAGCTACGCCATTGTGTTTGGCTGCATTCTGGTGTGGCTTGCACTGCGCCTGCGTAAATTGGCACATAAAACGCATACCTGATTGAGGTAAATTGTCGGTACTTGAACCGGAAACCAGCGCCGGGCAAACTGCCAGAGAGCGAACCAGTATGCGACTGGTTCTTAGCAACAGGCCATAACAACGATAACGAGCCATACATGAGCGAAGCACTCATTGTTCTCGATCCCGCTGCGGAAAAGAGCCTGCAGCAGCAGATCCGGGAAAAACTCATTCAGGGCATTCTTTCCGGCAGCATTCCCGCGGGGCACAAGATGCCCTCCTCCCGCGGTATGGCCGAGCAGCTGAGTGTGGCGCGCAACACCGTGGTACTGGCCTACCAGCAACTGGTGGATGATGGGTTTCTGGTAACCCGGGAGCGCAGCGGGTTTTACGTCAGCGAGACGGTGTCCCAGCAGGGTGTGGTGAGCCACGGTGTCGGGGAGCTGCCCCGCAGCGGCGATGATGACCGCAACTTCTGGCGTAAGCACTGCAATCCGGTTTCCGTCAGCCGGCGCGCGTTGCAGGCGCGCCCCGCCAACTGGCTTCAGTATCCCTACCCCTTTGTCAGCAATGAATACGACCCCAGGCTTTATCCCGGCAGTGAATGGCGTGAGTGCACGCGGGATATCTTTACCGCGCGGGAGGTCGCGCAGTGGGCGACCCTGGGCAACAATGACGACGACCGCAACCTTGTAGAACAGATCTGTACCCGCCTGCTGCCCCGCCGGGGGATTTATGTAGAGCCGGGTCAGATCCTTTTGACCAGCGGGCTCGAGCAGGCCTGTTACCTGTTGGGAGAGCTGTTGCTTGGGCCCGGGCGCAAGCTGGGATTGGTGCAGCCGGTCGCCGGGGAAACCGGAGAAATTTTCCGGCGTACCGGGGTGCAGTTTCTACCGTTGTCACAGGACGCAGATGGTCCTCTGCTGGATGAACGTTTCCGAAGCGCCAGCTGCCTCTACCTGCAACCCAATGTGCACAATCCCACCGCCGTCACCACCAGTCTCGAACGCCGCCGGCAGTTGCTGAAGCAGGTGGCAGAGCAGAAAGCGGTGGTGATTGAAAACGACTGTGACCATGATTTCTGTTACCACGGCAGCCCGCTTCCGCCGCTGAAAAGCATGGAGGGGGGAAGCCCGGTGATCTACCTCTATCAGTTCCCCAAAATCATTGATCCGGGGATGCAGTTGGCCTTTGTGGTTGCCCCCAAGCCGGTGGTCCAGCGCCTGCGCGCACTGCGCTATACCCTGCGGGAACGGGCGCCGGCCGTGAACCAGCGCCTGCTGGCGAAGTTTATCGCTTCCGGCCACCTGGATGCGGCGCTGTTCAAGATCACCCAGCAATTGCGTGAGCGCTGGAGCGCCCTGGGGGAAGCGCTGATGTACCACTTGCCAAAACTCAAAGTCCGCCGTGCCAGCTGCGGCACTGCCTGCTGGCTTGAGCTTCCGGAAAATATAGATGCGGCACAATTGCAGGTCAGCGCCGAGCAAAATGGCCTGTTGCTGGAGGCGGTCAAGGATGGCAGCGCGGTGCGCCTGGGCTTTTCTGCAATCGATGCCGACAGGATCGAGCCGGGAGTCAAGGTGTTGGCGCGTTTAATCAACGGAGAGTTGCAGGCGGAAGAGGAAACGCTCGAAGCTGCCGGTGGCCGCCGTCTGCGTGCGCAGGACCTGCAGCGGGAAATGCCCGGTGCGATTTTCCTGGGCACCAACACCCTTGGTGAGTCTTACCGTATTGAGCTCAGGGCCGATGGCACCATGCTGGGCTATTCGCGCAATGACGTGGATATGGACGAGACGGACACCGGCCGCTGGTGGCTGGATGGGGATCACTGGGTGCGCCAGTGGCGCACCTGGTCCTATGGCCGCAAGGCGAGCTTTCACGTAGTGACAGATGGCCACCGCATCAAGTGGTTCAACGACGTCGGCAAGTTGATTGATGCCGCCATTATCGCCAATAAATAACTTTCACGCAGTGGCGGCATCGAGTTTCGCTGCGGCCGGTATCGCCGCGAGGCAAACCGCCAGCATCGCAGTGGCAATAACGACCAGCTGCGTATAAGTCCCACCGCCGGTAATAAAATATCCCGCGAGCAGTGGCCCGCAAGCCAGGCCGCACTTTGACGCAAAGCCGCCGAATGCCCCCATTTGCCCTGCGCTATCAAACCGCGAAGCCATGGTTAGAAAATAGGGCACGCAAAAAGCCCAGGTCACACCGGTCACCACATTGGCCATGATGAATATTGGCTTGATATTGCTGAATGCAAACATTGCCAGCCCCACCAGCGTCACAATCAGTGCCACCGCCAGCGGCCCGGCCAACGGGAAACGTTGCCCGGTGACTGCTGCCAGTGCAGCACCGCCGATGGCGATAAGATTGGCCCAGAACAGGGTTTTACTGATAAAGCCCAGCGGCAGTTCAAATGATTTGCCCAGGTCAAAGATAAACGCGAATAGGGCCATATTGGCAAACTGGAAACAGAACAGTGCAATCAGGGTAATGATGATGGGGCCGAAGCGAACCGCGGGCGTCCCCGCTGTCGAGGATGAGCGCTGTGCCACCTCGTCCGTTGGCAGCGGGTAGTCCGCGATCAGCGGCAACATCAGGAGTGTGATCAGGCTGAAAGTAATCAGCGCGTAAAAGGGCACATAAGTCCCGTGCTGTGCCACCAGTTCTGGCAACAACAGCAGGCCCAGTGCACCGCCGGTGTATTGCACCAGCAGCACCATGCTGTAACTGCGCCCGGCGATACCGCTGCGGGCGATTACGGCAAATCCAAGCCCCACCAGCGCGCCACCGAGAATGCCGTGGACCAGTCGCAGTGGGATCAGCAGGTCGAGGTTGGCCAGCTGGATGGTGATGACGTCCATGCCAATGGAGCAGCACAGCAGGAGTGCGGCCAATTGCTTCCAGCGCGGGATATGGCGGATCAGCCAGGAAATGCAGAAGGCGCCGATTACGGCACCAATGGTGTTGGCAAAAGTAATCTGCCCGGCCTGTTCCGCGGATAGCCCGGCACCGGCCATCAGTGCATCCACGATGACCGGGAAAATATTGACATAGTAGAGACCGGCGGAAGACAGGAAGGCCAGAAGTACGCTCGCGACCCAGCTATCGCTGGAGCGAAATGCGGCGATAGCGTGCCGCAGTGAGTAGCCGTTCTGTTCCTGCTGCCCTGGAGATACTGCCTGGTCGCTGGAATTGTGCATAACCGCTCCGGAAATCATTATCGGTGTTATTCGGGCCGGTACAGTACCGGCGATGATCCGGACCAAAGCTAACTTATTACACGCGACGGGATAGTGCCAGTTGCCGGTCACCGTTGGATCCAACCACCCCTTCCACCCTCCTGATCGGCCCAGTATCCCGGTTGGCCTCATGACGTGCGCCGATCTGGCCCTATAGGCCCGGCCTGTGCTGGGCCAATATAAGGCCAACTCGGGATGGCCTTGTACCACCCCGGGAGGCAGAACCGGGGCTGGGGCCGCCGGATTCACTACAGAATAAGCAGGAACCGGTGTGTGATGAGTAATAGAAGCAGCCCTTTCGGTATCGCAGCTCTTCAGCTCAAGCTGGAAGAAACAGACAACCTGGAGTTGCTGCTGCAGAAAATCCAGCGCACCAAGTTGCGTTACCCCTGGGTAAAGATGGTGGTGCTGAGCGAACTTGCCTTGCGTGGGGTCGGTGCGCAACACGCAAAAGAGCTGCCGTCCCCGGAAGAAGCGGCATTTTGTCGTGCAGCGCGGGAACTGGGTATCTGGCTGGTGCCCGGTTCCATGTATGAAAAATGCGGCAGTGCGGTGTTCAACACCACGCCGGTTATTAATCCCGCGGGTGAAATCGTCGATCGCTATCGCAAGATCTACCCCTTCCTGCCCTATGAAAAAGGCGTCACTGCCGGTGACCAGTTCGTGGTGTTTGATGTGCCGGAAGTTGGGCGTTTTGGCGTTTCTATCTGTTATGACATCTGGTTCCCGGAAACGACCCGTGCACTGGCGTGGCTCGGTGCCGAAGTCCTGATACATCCGACCAAAACCGACACCATCGACCGCCAGGATGAGCTCTCCATCGTGCGTGCCAGCGCGGTGATGAACCAGTGCTACGTAGTGGATGTGAACTCCGCAGGGGCCCAGGGGGTGGGTCGATCCATCGTCGTTGGCCCGGAAGGAGAAACGATTCACGAGGCGTCGGTAGACGAAGAAATTATTGCATTTGAAATAGATGTGGAAAAAGTAACCCGGGTTCGAGAGCGCGGCATGAAAGGCCTGGGGCAAACACTTAAAAGTTTCCGCGACGGGCGGGTGCAATATCCCCAGTATCAGCTCGGTGCGGTTTCATCCGCGCTGGAGAAGCTGGGCCCGCTGAAAGTTCCCGAATAACCAGCAGTCAATATCGCAACAGGAAAACTGGACCATTCGGTATACACTAACTGGCACTAGGTTTATGCCAATGACAGCGACAAGAATCTTTTACAGGTAATCGCGGGCGCAGTCCGGCCGGCAAATAAATTCAAAATAAGAGAACCAAACCTAGTCGAGGGCAGCATGAAACAACTATCCAATCAGGGGTTTTGCAAGTCCATTCTGGCAGGTGCCGTAGCGGCAGTGTCTGCGGGGACACTGGCAGCAGCGCCACAGATATCGGTTGCGCAGAGCGTCGAGCCGATCGAGGAAATCGTCGTAACCGCGACCCGCCGTGCACAGAGCGTACAGGATATTCCCTACAATATTTCTGCGGTGTCCGGCGACGAGCTGGAGGCAAGCCAGATTACCGACGCGGCGGAAATGATGCGCAGCGTTCCGGGGCTGACGGTTGTCGATCGCGGCTACCGAAATTCAGGCACGGTCAACGGTGTCATTATTCGCGGCATGAACGTGGATACCGGAGCCAATGGTGACGTACCGCTATCCGCGGTGCCCACGGTAGCTACCTACATCGACGATACCCCCCTATATGGCAACTTCGTGCTGAAAGATATTGAGCGGGTGGAAGTGCTGCGCGGCCCCCAGGGCACGCTTTACGGTTCCGGTTCTCTTGCGGGGACTGTCCGTTACATCATGGCCAAGCCGTCCACGGAGGGCTTTGAGGCCAAAGTCGCCACCAGTGTCAGCCAGACCGAAGGCTCTGAGGGCACCAATCTCAGTGCCGATGCCCTGGTGAATATGCCGCTCGGGGACAAGATGGCACTGCGCGCGTACGCCGGAACCATCGATAATGACGGTATCGTAGATTACACGAACGTGTACGAATTGAATTCTGCGGGGGCGCCGGTCGCCGCTGGAGGCGATATCGCCGCGGGTGCGCCGATCTTCCGCCGGGTGGAAGATGCGGACACCGTGGAAATTTCCTATGCGCGGGCGGCGCTGCTGATCGAGCCCAGCGACCAGTTCAGCGTACTGCTCTCTCACCAGATGCAGAGCGATGAGATTGGCGGGCGCCGCCAGGTCACGCGGGGCACCAACTGGGTCGGCGGTGAGGAGGAATTCTACGATGACTACGAAAATGGCGCGGTAACCCTGGAACCCTCCGAGCGCGACGTCTCCCTGACATCCATGGAGATATCCCTGGATATGGGTTTTGCCACGTTTACCTCCAGTACTTCCAGTTACTCCCATGACGGTATCGCGATCAGCGACAATTCCGGTTTCTATGCCCAGAACAACTGGTTCGCCGCATACTACGGTGGTTCTCCGCGCCCACTGGCAAAAGCCGAACGCTTTTACGAAGACAGCGCCCTGGTGCAGGAGATCCGACTGGTTTCCAACGGCGATAACTTCGTGGACTGGGTAGCCGGTTTCTATTACATGGACCAGGACAGCGATGCCGGACAGAATAGCTATATGCCGGGTTGGGCTGAATGGGCTTCTGTTGCGCCTGCTGTCTATACAGATGGCATTTCCTTTGCCGAGGAATTTACTGGCTGGGGCGCCAATGTCCAGGATCAAGACTTCTATTTCAGGCGCAACCAGAACTTTACCGATGCCGCCGTATTCGGTGAAACCACGTTCAACTTCAGCGATACCTTCCGGATGACGCTGGGCCTGCGTGCGTTTGATAACAAGTTGACCAACGACTCGGTGCTGCAGCTGCCTATCTGGCCAGAGCCGGAAGAGAGCACCCGGGCCAGTTTCACCACCGAGGATGAGGATACCCTGCTGAAGGCGAACGTCTCCTGGGATATGACCGAGCGCACCATGCTCTACGCCACGGTGTCCGAAGGCTATCGCCGCGGCGGCGCCAATGCGGTGCCGCTGGCCGGTGGTTTTGCAGAGAGCCCGGATTACCTGCAGTACGGCGCCGACCAGGTGATGAACTACGAGCTCGGTATCAAGGGGGCGACCGACGCAATGCGTTACACCGTGTCACTGTTCCGCATGGACTGGACGGATCCGCAGTTGAATACCGCCACCGCCAACTGGGGATTTTTCGCTGCGGTTAATGGCGATGAGGCGCGCACCCAGGGACTGGAAGTCGAACTTGAAGGCAACCTGAGCGAGAGCGTTCACTACAGCATGGGTTATGCCTTTGTGGATGCGGAACTTACGTCTGACTTCTATCAGCCCTATGGTAACTGGCAGGGCGACGGCATTCTGGGTGAGTTCATGGTCGCCGAGGCTGGCGCCACCCTGCCGGGTACTGCCGAGCACACGCTGTCGGTCTCCCTGGATCACACCACCAGCGTTGCGGAAGGCTTTACCCTGGTTTCGCGTCTCGGTGGCTACTACCAGTCGGAAACCACCAACGCGATCGGTGCGGGCAGAACCTATGCCGAGTTCGACGCTTTCCAGCTCTGGAATGCCAGCAGTACCCTGGTGGCTGAAGACTGGGATATTACCCTGTTTGCCAAAAACCTGTTCAACGAAGATGGTGTGACCGGCGCTTTGACAGAGGCCCATATGGGCACCGATCCAGCTGAAAACTTCTACGGCAATGCCTCCAAGGATTACATCAGTTTGCCGCGTACGCTGGGACTCTCCGGGCGTTATCATTTCTGATTCCCATTGTTGCTTCACCTAAGTGGTATTCAGCCGGTCTCTGGGCCGGCTTTTTTATGGGAGATATTCGGGTAGACTAAAAGAAAAAGATGAGTGTTATGTCTGGTAACAACCACTATTCGACCGCAACCGAACCGGGCGCGGACGCGAGAAAGGCGTTTGCTGCAGCGAGAAAGTATTTTTTGCGCGGGAACCTGTCCGATGCTCAGCGCTGGGCAGAGGCCGTGCTGGACTTGGCGCCATCCTATATCAGCGGAAGGCGCCTTCTGGCCGACATCCTGATTCAGCGCGGCATGCATCAGGCGGCGCGCGCACAATTGCGACAGGCACTGCAACTGTCATCCGAGCAGCCGGATAAGCGCCTGCCAGTTAAGCTGCATTTTGCTACCAGCTATTTCCGCGAGGGAGACCTGGCAAGCGCCCTGCAGACCCTGCGCTCTACCGAGTTCGCTGCGCTTGCGAAAATCAAAACGTCCACTCTCGGTCAGCTGGGTTACCTGCATACCCTGTGTGAGTCACATGAAACTGCCCTCGAAATCTACGAGGCGGTCCTGTTGCGAGAACCGAATAGCGCGGAAAACCTGTTTAACTGTGCTGCGGCCAACCGTGCAATGGGAAACCTGGAGCGCGCGGAGGCGCTGTACGATCGCGCGATCCAGTTGAACCCTCAGGACTGGGAGGCCTATAAAAATCGCTCAGAACTGCGGAGGCAGTCCACAGATAGAAACCATGTGCGCCAACTGGAGGCGCAGTTGATGGATGACAACAAGCCTGACTTCGCAGCGATCCAGCTGAATTTCGCACTGGCAAAAGAGCTGGAAGACCTGGGGGATTATTCGCGCAGCTTCAGTGTACTGCAGAGCGGCAGCGAGGTACGGCGGAAGCATATTGAATACGATGTCGCCCGTGATCTGGATACCATGTCGGCCATTTCCGGGAATTTTGCTGCGGACTTCCTGTCAGCGCCCGAGGTGCCACATGACCGGGGGAAGAATATTATTTTCATACTCGGAATGCCGCGCACGGGGTCGACACTTCTCGACCGGATTCTGTGTGCCGCCCCCGGAGTGGTCTCTGCCGGTGAGCCAGACACCTTTGCGCGCTTGCTTTTACAGGTGGCGGCTGAAAGTGGAAATGCACAAGATGAAAATGTAATCCTCAGTGCTGGAGAAACGATTGATATCAATCGGGTGGGAGTGGCATACGAAAAGCAGATGCATGCAAGGGCGCAGCTGCTTGGGGGGCAGCGAATAATTGACAAGAACCCGATGAATTTCCTCTATCTCGGCTGGATTGCAAGGGCCCTGCCAGCGGCCAAAATTATCCATCTGCAACGTGATCCGATGGATACCTGTTATGCGATCTACAAGACTCTTTTCAAGAGCGCATATCCATTTTCATATCGGCAGAAGGAGCTTGCCAGGTATTACTGCGGTTATCGCGAGTTGATGGCGCACTGGTGTCAAGTCGTGCCGGACCGCATTATTGAACTCGATTATGAGCAACTGGTCAGTGATCTCCCCGCGGCTGGTCGGCGTATTTTTCGGCAATGCGCACTATCTTGGGATGATGCAATTCAGGATACCTATTACGGCCGCGGACAGGGAACTGCTACCGCCAGTGCTGCGCAGGTGCGCCAACCGGTCTACCGATCATCTCTGGAAAAGTGGAAGCATTATCGCGCGGAATTGCAGCCGATGGTGGATGTACTGGATGCGGCGGGGCTGTTCGAGCCCGCTTGATGTAGCGGAATAAAAAAAGGGGCAGCCAGATACGGCTGCCCCTTTTTCTTGCCCGGAATGGGGCGTTTAATTGCTGCCAGCAATAGTATTGAGCAGTTCTGTTCCTTTTTCTTTCAATGCCATACACAAACTGATGCTTTCCTCGGTCTGCGCCATGGCGCGCTCGTAACCGGGCACCAGTTTGCTGTCACTGGCGAACAGCGCCTGTACCCCTTTCAGGGATTCCCGGTCGCAGAAACTGGCGGCAAAGCGCGGTGTGTTGCGTCGCCACTGCTCCGGGATTTTGTTTACCACTGCCGGGAAGTTGCTGCGCAGCCAGTTCCAGTTTTGCGCCTGCAGCGCCGGTTCTGCCATGGCGTTGCGGATCAGGCCAAAGGCTTCCCGCGCCCCCATGTCTTCGCTGAGAGCGAGGGTGTGAATGGTATCCAGCAGTGCCGGGTCGGTAACCC
Organism: uncultured Microbulbifer sp.; assembly: GCF_913055755.1. Lineage (GTDB taxonomy): Bacteria > Pseudomonadota > Gammaproteobacteria > Pseudomonadales > Cellvibrionaceae > Microbulbifer. The sequence goes on along the minus strand of NZ_CAJXKH010000001.1, from coordinate 95,090 downwards.
GGCCCAGCGCTTCGGCACTGGCGTTGTCAAATAGCGGGTCGTCCATTTCGCTGCGCACCTGGATCAGGTGATTGACGAAATCCTTGCCGGAATCCTGCACGGCGACGGTCAGGGCGCTCTCGTACAGGTCCGAGTTCAGGGCTTTGGCATCCTTCTGCTGACCGAAACCGGTAAACGCCAGCGCCTTTGCCAGCAACATTTCGCGGGTGTCCGCGTCCTTCGCTTCCAGCGCGAGGAATCCCAGCAGCTGGCTGTACAGGAGCTTGCTTTCGTTATCGCTGTTGGACGCCAGTTGCTGTGCCTTTTTCCCGTACAGCTTCTTCAGGAAGGCCTGCCAGTTATCCGCCTGTTCAGTGCCCACGTAGTGGTCGGCATATTTGGCGAGGTAGCCAAGAGGTGCCGCCACCACCTGGCGCTTGTCGGAGCCAGCGGATTTCTCGATCACGGCGATCAGAGTTTGCGGTTGCAACTGGCCCGCTTCGAAGCCGGCAAAGGCGCTGTCGATCACTGCCAACTGTTCGGTGGGTTTCAGGGTGTCGAACCGCTCCAGTAGTGCTGCCCAGATCTTCTCGTCCATAGCAAAGCGGTAATAGCCGCTGCCGTTGACGTTGGGCAGTATCCACTGCGGGCACTGGCCACCAGAGATATCCACAACCTGTTGCTGTTCGGTCAGGAATTCACATTGGGCATCGCCGGAGCTGCTGCGCAGGCAAAACGGAATGCTCCAGGTGCTGCCGGTGCCGGCAATCGGAGAGCCCAGTGGCTTGTAGCGCTGCTGCTTGACATGCACCTTGGCGGCACCCTTGGTGTTGCAGTCCAGGGTCAGTTGCAGCAGTGGCACACCCTTCTGTTCCACAAAGGTGCGGAAGGTGTCGGTGAGCTGCGGGCTGTTGGTTTCCTCGCCGATCACCTTGTAGAAGTCGGGGGAGTTCGCCACGCCATCGGCAAAAGTTTCGATATAGCGACCCAGCGCCGGGCGGAAGGTGTCTGCGCCGAAGTACTCGTCCACCATGTGGATAACGCCCAGGCTCTTGGCGTAGGTGATGGCATCGTAGGCGTTGCGGATATCATTGTTGTCATCGATCGGCTCGCGAATGGCGCGGGTGCTGGCCAGCGAATCGAGCTTCATGGCGCTGATGGCACGCACCGCGGCATTCAGGTCGTGGCCGCCGTCCGGTTCCATCAGGGTCAGTACCAGCGGGGTACCCCAGGTGGCAAAGCCCTCTTTCAGCCACAGGTCGTCCCACCACGGCGGGGTCACCAGGTTGCCGAACCACATATGGGCGATCTCGTGGGCATGCACACCCAGCAGGGCCAGGCGCAGGCCGGGAGCCGGCTCGTCGCCCTCTACCAGGATGCGCTGTTCGCGGTAGGTAATGGCAGCAGAGAGCTCGGTGGCGCCACTGGGCCACTGGGGTGCGGCGACGATATCCAGTTTCTTGAACGGATAGGGCCGCTGCAGTTGTTCCTCGTAGATGCGCAGCATCTCGGGCGTGACGTCGAGGATGTACTTAAGGTCCTTGCCGCGGCCCTTGCGCGCGAAGCCGCGCAGGGGCAGTGCCTGCTTGCGGTACTCGTTGGCGGGAATCGCCGGGCGCTCCACCACGTCGAACGGGCCTACCGCCAGCGACAGCAGATAGGTGGGCATGGGGCGGGTCTGCTCGAAAGTGACCTTTTCCATGCCTTCGCCGGCATCGCTGCGGCTGGCTTCCGGCGCGTTGCCGATGGCCTTGTAGCCCTTGGGAATGGTCAGGCTGATGTCGTAGGTGGCCTTCAATCCCGGCTCATCGAAACCGGGCAGGAAGCGACGGGCCTGGATCGACTCGGATTTGGCCAGCGCGTATGCATCGCCTTTCTCCTCGACCTTGAACAGGCCGGCGAGGTTCTTGTCGAAGGGGGCGTTGTACTGGATGCGCAGGGTGATTTTGCCTGCGGGTACGCCCTCGGCGAAATCTACCCGCACCACGCCGCTGTCGAGCAGCTGGCGGTAGCTGGCAGATACCGGGGCGTCCTGCCCCGGGACCAGGGCTTGGATTTCGGTGACGTCGATGTTGTTGCCGTGCATCCAGATATGGTCTGCGGCTTTGTCCAGTTCGATGTCGATTTCCACCTGGCCGCCGAAGCGATCCTTGCGCGGGTCCAGGTTGAGGTCGAGCCGGTAGGCAGTTGGGCGCACGCCGTCGGGCAATTTGCCCGCGGGGGCATCTGCGGCCTCTGCCGGCGCGGGTTCCGCTGCCGGCTGCGGGACGGCTTTGGCGCTTTCTTCCGCCGCTGGCTTGTCGGTGTCCGGTGTGGTTTTTGGGGAGTTGTCGCAGCCGCCGAGGAGAATGAGTCCGGCGAGAAGCGTGGTGAGGGCAATCTGTCGCATAAGGTTAGAAATTGTTGGAAATTTTTTGGGCAAAGGTTTTCCAATTGTAGCGGTTTGTACCCCGACATCTGCAGGGGGATAGGACAGAGTGCGGTGGGTGTGCGTTGGGTGGAGTTTGGCGCCTGGGTTGGCTGCCGGTCGCGTGGGGCCGTGCCCTGGGAAGGGGCTGGGCCGCGGACTTGCTAGTCAGCCACTGGCGAAAGTGACCACTCGGTCCCGGCAATCGGACTGAATACGGAGTTCTGGCGTTGAATTGTTCTTTTTTTAGCCAGCAAAAACGGGTAAGGTGACAACTCGCGCAATGTTGTTCAAAAAAACAACAGTTGTTTCGAGTACGCAATCCAGGTGGCCAGAATATGTTTTCACGATTCATCGCTTCCATAGTCATAATTTCCAGTGCGCTGCTGTTTACCAGTGGTGCCATGGCCGACAATCTGGCCAAAGACACCTGGCATCAAATTGACAGCGCTAACTTTCAGATTATCACCAATGGTGACCCGCAGGCCGTGCGCAGTCTGGCGCGGGATCTGGAACGCTATCGCGCGGTGGCCCTGAGCCTGCTCGGCGCCAAGGACGATGGCGCCAAGCTGACCATCTACGCCGCTGCGGACCGCAAAAGCTACGCCGGCCTGGTGGGTGAGGACCTGTCCGAAATGACCAACGGTCTGTTTGATACCACCGCCGAGGGCAGTTACGCCCTAGTGAACCTGGATGGTCGCACCGGCGAGCGCCAGCTGGAAGCCCGTGAATTCCTGTTTCACGAGTACACGCACTTCCTGAGCTACAACGGTACCACCACGCATTACCCCTACTGGTACAGCGAAGGGTTTGCCGAGTTCATGTCCACCATGACCTTTGGTCCCGGCGACTCCTACGAGATCGGCGCGATCCCCGGCGAGCGCGCCATGACCCTGCTGTATACCAGCCCGATGCCGCTGCAGCAGTTGCTGACCGCTACCGCTTACAACACGCCGGATGAAGAGAAAGGTCGCGTTTATGCCAGTGGCTGGATGCTGGCCCACTGGATCATCATGCAGAGTGGCAAGGCCGAGGAATTCAAGGGTTTCATCAAGGACTACAACGACGGTGCCGACCCGGTGAAGGCACTGGTGAAAAACCTGGGTATGTCGATTGAGGAAATCGAGACCGAGTACAACGCCCAGTTCCAGAACGGCAGCTTCAAAATGGCCCGCGGTAAAGTACCCGCTAGCTTCAAGCCCGTTCGCCCGAAAATGACAGCGCTGTCCGAAAAGCGGGCAGTACTGGAGCTGGCCCAGTTCGTGGTGAAGTCCGGCTACAACATGGAAAGCCTGGAACCGCTGATGAAGTATGCGGACGAGGAGGGTCTTTATTCTCCGAAGCTGATGGCGGTACGCGCAGACGCTGCGACCCGCATTGGTGACTTTGATGGCGCCGCGCACCTGCTGGCCCAGGTAGCACCGTCTGATCGCAACAATAACTGGTACCGCAAGGCCCAGGCCTGGTTGTGGCTGAACCGCCAGATCAACACCTTTGGTGAAGACCGCAACAAGACCATGCTGAAGCAGGCCCGCGACCAGTTTGTGTACCTGGTTAACAACCAGTCGGACCAGGCGATGCACTGGTACGGTCTGGCGATCACCCTGGAGATGCTCGGATACCCGAAAAAGCAGTACACCGACATGCTGGAGCAGGCTTACCTGCGCGCCCCCCGGGAGCAGCACATCGCCCAGTGGATGGCACAGGAACTGTATAACCAGAAGGATGCGGACTACTTTGCCGAGGTTGCCCAGCCGCTGATGCTGGAGATGACCAATGAAGCCGAGTACAACCAGATGAAGATGATGCTCGCGGAGCTGAGCCCGAACAAGAAGGCCGAGGCCGGCAGCAAAGCCGCAAGCAAGCGCGCAGCAGCAAAAGATGCTGAAAAAGGAACCGCCAAGGGAGGTGCCGTCATCTCGGCACCTTGAAGGTCGCGCTTCGGCGCAGACCAACAGTTGATACGGGGAGCATTGCTCCCCTTTTTTATTCATAAAAAAACTAGATTTCGTAGAGTTCCAGTGGCAACCCGTCCGGATCGCTGAAAAAGGTAAAGCGGCTGCCGGTGTATTCATCCACCCTTACCGGCTCGACCTCCACTCCCTGCGCCTCCAGTGCATTCTTGCAGGTCACCACCGAGTCCACCGCAAACGCCAGGTGACGCAGGCCCTGAGCCTCCGGATAGCTCGGTCGCGCCGGCGCATCGGGGAAGGAAAACAATTCCACCTGACTTCCGTCCGGCAGTTGCAGGTCCAGCTTCCAGGAATCCCGCGCGGCGCGGTAGTTTTCCGCAATTACTTTAAGCCCAAGAATCTGGGTATAGAAATATTTCGAGCGCACATAGTCAGAGCAGATGATGGCGGCGTGGTGAATGGATTTCAGCATATTCAGGCCAGCGGAAGATATACGTCGGTAATCATGTCGGGCTCTTTGATATCCGGGCCTACGTTGACATAGTGAAAAATGATCGGGTAGTCCGCCATCTGTTCACCACTGCGCGGCAGCCACACGCTGTAAAGGTGGTCCGCCGCGGTTACCCGGTGTCGTGATCCCAGGTGGCGGGCGCGCGCGCAACGCAATTCCGGGATGGTCTTGCCAATCACGCCAAATTCATTGGGCGCTACCTCTCCGTCAAACGATACACACAGGTCCAGCCGGTATTCTTCCGGGGGCACTGAGAATGGATCGTTGTAGTGCAGACCGTAGCTCCGGTGTTGCGGTGATGGCGGCAGCTGGTTGGCCCTGCGCCAGGCCACCAGGCGCATGATTGACTGGTGTTCGTGTTCCGGTGGCCCGAGGTGCTCGAGCACCGCTACTCTGGTTTCCGGGAATGTGACGATTTGTACATCCATGCTATTTCTCTATAAAACGGAGCTTTAAAAATGAAGCGGGAACTGTTTGGCGAGTGAGCCTGTTGCGGACGAGTGAAGCAAGCAACCCAAAAGCGCGATATTACCGATTACAGTGAGCCAGAATATAGATCTAAACGGCTGCTTTCTGGTTTTGTGCCGCAGTAGCCGTCGCCCGGCCAGAGCCCCGGGCCAGCCGCCCAGCAGGGCGAACAGATGCAGCGTCCGTTCCCGGATTCTCCGGTTCCCCCTGCGGGCTGCGGATTTATCGTAGTAATACAGTGCAAAAGCAATCGCGCTGAGCACGCTGTAATAGACTGATAGGGTCATCCACGGAAGGGCGAGTAACTGCTCGAAACTGCGCATAAATCAGGTGTTGCCTTTGCAAGATCAAAATGGGCTATCGGTCGTGAATGCCTTTACCGTTATGGATATGTGCGGCGTATTTTTCGATCCGGGCTTCCCGGGTTTTGCGCTGTTTTGCCTGGGAGAAGTGCAGTAGATAGCCCCGCTGGCGCCCGGGGGTTAGTGCTGCAAACGCGGCCTTTAAGGCGGGATCCCGCTCGAACCTTTCCCGTAGTTCTTCGGGCACGGAATAGGCCTCGGTCTGCTTGAAGTCCACCTTTTCCCCAGATTGCTCCACCTTGATGGCGTTGCGGATATACTCCTCCAGTCTGGGCTCCAGTGCAGTGATCTGGTGCAGATCGGTGAATGGGATTCGTCGACCAGCCTGAGAGTTTGCGCCTGGTTTTTCCATGATGTTGTCCGGATCCTCCATCAGTGCGCCCTTGAAAAACAAAAGGGCGACTGAGTTTTTGAACCCCTGCAGTATGGCGACATTGCTATCGCTCCAGGTGTAGCAAGGCTTGCCCCATTTTAGGGATTCATGCATGCCGCAGCGCAGTAAAATTTTCCGGAGTGCTTCTGTTTCATCCTTCCAGCATTTTAGGTTATGTACATATTCGTGTACATCTGGGTCGCCTGCTTTCATTTGCAGTTCCTGTCAGTTGATCACTGGTGGTTTGTCAGCCTATTTTTTTCTTTCATATGTTGGGTATTCGTAGGCGCTGTAGTCGATTGCATCAAATACCCAAGGGCTAATTGATTCGGCCTTTCGCTCGGCAATGGTCTTTCCGAAAATTCTCAAGTGGACATCCTCCATTATCCTTTCCAGTTCTGGTCGGTCGGTGATGCCCAGAAATATACCCGCCTGGGTAAAGCCCTCTAAACGATGACGTTCGACATCGGGTGTTCGATAGCCGTTCTTCGAAAGTTTGAATAACTGCTCGAATCGACGCGAAACTTCCGCAATAAAAATATCTTTGTTCATGGCCTTTCCGGTGAGCGAATGATGTAACCAGCGGTTTGCTGTGAGTTGCTTTAATTGTTAATCACCAGCGTCTCGGAGAATAATTGTATGGCAGGTTGGTCCGCGGCGCTGCTCTTGAATGTGAGTGCATTCTGGATCTGGTAGCAAAACCGTTCCGGTCGCAGTGCTATCAGCGATTCCTTTTTAACATAGGTTTCCGCCAGATACGCCGGCAAAAACCCGAGAAACTTCCCCGACAGGATCATCGCCAGCCGCGCTGCCATATGGTTGGCGGTGGAGCGGTTGGGAAACAGGCGGTACAGGTGTGCGGCGCCGGAGAGTACCGCGTGGCTGGGGGCTGCCAGTTCCTGCTGGGTGAGCAGTTCTTCCGCGAGATCTCGTTCGCGTGCACAGGGGTGGTTGGCGCCGCAATACAGCAGTGACTGATGGCTGAACAGGGGCTGGTAGCTGAGGCCGGGGCGGCGGGAATGCAGCGGATTGATTCCGACGTCGGCACGGCCGGCAAGGATTTCCAGTTCCAGCTCCTGGGGTGCCGCCAGCTGGATGTTCAGCTGCAGCTGCGGCGCGCGCTCGCGCAGCCGGGCGATGGTTGCGGGCAGGTCCAGCTGGGGGATTTCCAGTACGTCGTCCGGCAGTACCACGCGCAGCTCGCCGGTGAGCTGGGACTGGATCGCATTCACCTGGCTCTTGAAGTTGGCCAGGTGGCCGTCCAGCTCGGCGATCGCCTGGTACAGGGCCTCGCCCTCGGGGGTGAGCTTGAAGTCGGCGCGGCCGCGGGAGCGCAGGCACAGCTGCATGCCCAGGCGGGTTTCCAGGTCGCTCAGATGCACGCTGATGGTGGAGCGGCTGATATTCAGTGCCACTTCCGCCGGCGCCAGGCCGCCGGCGCGCACTACCTCGCGAAAGACCCGCAGCAGGCGCAGGTCCATATCGCTCAAACGGCCGGAAAGGGCATGTTTGGAGGGGCTGGGCTTGGACATGGGGGACTCCGGTCGCGGCGGTAACTGTGGACAGAAAGGGCCGTGGGAGAGGCTAAAGCAAAGTTTGATAAAGGTAAATTTTAGTTTTAGAGCTTTTACTATTCGCCACCAGACTGCCGGTCCAGAATCCATGCAAATGCCCAAATCACGACTTTTACGGGAATATTCGATGGATCTGAACGCTCTTGAGCAGAAAAGCCTCTTGTTGAAGAAGCAGAACTTTATCAACGGAGAATGGCGGGATGCAGCCGGTAAGTTGGCGGTCACTGACCCGGCAAGCGGCCAGTTGCTGGCGGAAATTGCCGACGGCAGCGCCGCCGATGCGGAGCTGGCAGTGGCCGCGGCCCACGCCGCCTTCCCGGCCTGGAGTTGCAAGACTGCGGGGGAGCGCGCGGCGGTCCTCAAGCGCTGGTACCAGCTGATTGTGGATAACCGCGAGGACCTGGCGCGCCTGTTGACCCTGGAGCAGGGCAAGCCGCTGGCGGAGGCCCTGGGTGAGATCGATTACGGCGCCTCCTTTATCGAGTGGTTCGCGGAGGAGTGCCGCCGCGCCTACGGTCAGACCATTCCCACCCACAACCCGGGCATGCGCCTGTCCACCATCCGCCAGCCGGTGGGTGTGGTGACCTGCATTACCCCGTGGAATTTCCCCAATGCGATGATCACCCGCAAGGCGGCGCCGGCGCTGGCGGCGGGCTGCACCGTGGTGGTGAAGCCGGCGGCGGAGACTCCGCTGTCTGCACTGGCGCTGTGTGCGTTGGCGGAGCAGGCGGGCCTGCCGGCGGGCACCCTGAATGTGGTGGTGGGCAGTGATTCCGCGGCAATCGGCAAGGTGCTGACCCAGGATCCGCGGGTATCCAAGTTCACTTTTACCGGCTCGACCCCGGTGGGCAAGCTGCTGATGGCGCAGTGTGCGAGCACGGTAAAAAAGACGTCCATGGAGCTGGGGGGCAATGCGCCGTTTATCGTGTTCGACGATGCGGATATGGAGGTGGCGGTAACCGCCTGTATCGCGACTAAGATGCGCAATGCGGGCCAGACTTGTGTGTCCACCAACCGCATTTATGTGCACGAGTCGATCCACGATCGGTTTGTGGAGAAGCTGGCGGCGGCAATCGAGAAGTTGCGGCCGGGCCACGGGCTGGAAGATGGCACTACCCTGGGGCCGCTGATTTTCCGCCGGGCGGTGGATCGGGTACACGGCCTGGTGGAAGAGGCGGTGGCGAATGGGGCGAAGCTGGTGCTGGGCGGGGATTTTCTGCCCAATGGTGAAAATTACTATGCGCCGACGCTGTTGACGGAGGTGGACGATTCCATGCGTATTGCGCGGGAGGAAATTTTCGGTCCGCTGGCGGTGGTGCAGAAGTTCCGCGAGGAAGATGAAGTTGTACAGCGCGCCAATAACACGCCGTTCGGGTTGGCGGCTTATGTGATGAGTGAAAACATTCACCGGGCGACCCGGGTGGTTGAGGCGCTGGAATACGGGATGGTGGCCTGTAACGCGGGTGTGTTCTCGACCACGGTGGCGCCGTTTGGCGGGGTCAAGGAATCCGGTATTGGCCGCGAGGGCGGCGTCGAGGGGATGGCCGAGTTCTACGAAACCAAATACTGCTGCTACGGAGTTTGAGCTTTGTAGCTTGGGTGGAGCCTTCTAATTAATTGTGGTGGCGGCAAAGCACCGGGTATCTGTTTTCAGAACCGCTGTGAATACGTCCCTGTAAGCTGCGTCGGCGCCGTCCATGGCGCCGACGCTTCTGAAAACAGATACCCGGTACTTCGCCTTAAATTCTGGCTTTAAAACTTTGTGAGATATTTTTTAATTACTAAACCTTTGGAAAACTCGGAGTGAATCATGTCCGAACTGAATACCAACGCATTCTGGATGCCGTTTACCCCCAACCGCTCTTTCAAGGCGGCGCCGCGCATTGTTGAGCGCGCGGAGGGAATTTACCTGCACGAAAAATCCGGGCGCAAGATTATTGACGCCACTGCGGGGCTGTGGTGTTCCAATGCCGGTCACTGTCGCGCCGAGATCGCGGATGCGATTTCCGAGCAGGCGCGCAAGCTGGATTACAGTTCCATTTTCAATTTCGGCCACGAGCTGAGCTTCGAGTACGCGGAGCGCCTGGTGCAGTACACGCCGGACGGGCTGAACCGGGTGTTCTTTGGCAATTCCGGTTCCGAGGCGGTGGAGTCGGCGCTGAAGATTGCGCTGCAGTACCAGCGCGCGCGGGGCAAGGGTACGCGGACGATGTTTATCGGCCGTGAGAAGGGGTATCACGGGGTGAATTTCGGTGGTATTTCCGTCGGTGGTATTGCGCCGAATTACCAGACTTTCGGTCAGCCGGTGAAGGCGAATCACCTGCGTCATACCCTGGATATCGAGCGCAATGCGTTCAGCAAGGGGCTGCCGGAGCACGGGGTCGAGCTGGCGGAGGATCTGGAGCGGCTGGTGGCGTTCCACGGTGCGGACCAGATTGCGGCGGTGATTGTGGAGCCGTTTGCCGGTGCCGGCGGTGTGATTCTGCCGCCGCAGGGATACCTGCAGCGCCTGCGGGAAATTTGCGACAAGCACGATCTGTTGCTGATTTTTGACGAGGTGATATCCGGCTGGGGTCGTACCGGTTCGCCGTTTGCATCCCAGGAGTTCGGGGTGACGCCGGATATGATCACTTCCGCAAAAGGCATTACCAACGCCACGGTTCCGCTGGGTGCGGTGTTTGTGAGTGACAAGATTTATAACACGGTAATGGATGCGGCGGCAGAAGGTATGGTGGAGTTTTTCCACGGCTATACCTATTCCGCGCATCCGGTTGCCTGTGCCGCGGGTATGGCGACTCTGGATATTTACGACCGCGAGGGGCTGCTGACCCGCGCTTCCGGCGATATCGGCCAGTACTGGGAGAATGCCCTGCACAGCCTGGCGGACCTGGATAATGTGATCGATGTGCGCAATTACGGCCTCGTCGGCGCTATCGAGTTGCGCGCGCCGGAAGCGCTCAAGGGCAAGTTTGGCGGCAAGGCATCGGCACTGGCCTGGGAGGCGGGGGTGATGGCGCGGGGTATCGGCGATGCGCTGTGCATGTCGCCGCCGCTGATTATCGAGACCCACGAAATCGACGCCATCGTGAACACCCTGCGGGATGTGATTTCCGGCCTCGATTAATCCATTCATTTTTTCCTTCCCGGCGCCGGTTGCGGATACCGGCGCCGCTCTCTCCCATTTTCCCTGTCGTACCGTGGCGTCCCGCCGACCTTTGCGCTAATCCTCATTAATGGGATCCGAAGAAGTTACTATGGGGATCACCAGGATGGTGATGAATAGCGCCGGCGCGACAGGATTTTCGCGCCCAGTTCGCAGTTGCCTTCGCGCATTAACTTTCTTGATTTCTGCCCTGTTGCTGGTGGCCTGTGGCTCTGGTGGCAGTAGTGGCGGGGGAGGAAGCAACAGTAGTGGCGGAGGTAGTAGCGGTGGTGGTCGCTCCGCACCACCACCGGCAGAGGAAACCGTGCGCTGTGAGACCTCGGACGAGGACAGTGATTCGGATCAGTGTGGCAGGCTGCTGTTTGCACTCACCGGTGACGAAGGGGATTTTCTGCAATACCGCGTGCGCATCGCCTCGCTGAGTTTGCGGCGTGACGATGGCACCCGGGTAGAGCTGTTGCCGGAAAGCCGGCTGGTGGAATTTACCGATTACAACGAGCTGGCCGCTGCCGCCACCCTGCCGGTGGGTCGCTACGAAAGCTTTGAACTGGTGCTGGACTACAGCGACGCGGAAATCCTGCTGCAGGTCGCGGGTGAGGTGCGCCGGGTTGTGGTGGTGGATGCCGCTGGCGAAGCGGTGGAAGAGGTTTCCGTGAGGGTGCACCTGGATGGCGATAACCCGCTGGTGGTGGATTCCGCGGTGCCCGCTGCCCTGACCCTGGCATTTGATCTCGCCAGTTCCCATGTGGTGAATCCGGTGGATGTCGGTGTGGTGCGGGTGGCGCTGTTCCCGGTACTGGTGGCGGAAGTGGATCCGCTGCCTGCGGTGGCATTCGTGTTTCGCGGCCCGTTGCTCAGCGTCGACGAAGCTGCCAACAGCTACCGAATCGCGGTGCGCCCCAACTACTGGCTTGCGGGTCGCTTTGGCGGGCTCGATGTGCTGACCGGTGCGGATACGGTGTGGCATATCAACGGCGAAACCTATATCGGCGCGGCGGGGCTCAGGGTGCTCGCGGAACAGGATCCGGGAATCGAGACCTTTGCCAGCGGCCGCTTCAAGCGCTTCGAGCGGCTGTTCGTGGCGGACACGGTGCTGGTGGGGGACAGCATTCCGGGGATCAATCTCGATGGTGTCACCGGGCACGTACTGTCGCGCACCGACGACGACCGTATTTTCATCCAGGGTGCGCGCCTGTGGCTCACCGGGCTGGAGCCGGTATACCGGGATATTGTCCAGGTGCAGCTCGACCGCACCACGCGGGTGGTCGATGCGCGTTTCCCCGAAGAGCGCTTTTCCATCGACCGTATTTCCATTGGCCAGCGCGTGCGCATTCTCGGCCAGTGGGATGAAGAAAGTGAAATCATCGAGGCGCGCCGCGCCCATCTGCAGCCGACGCGACTAACCGTCATTACCGAAGAATTCGATCCGCGAACCCTGGATGCACTGTTGGTGGCATTCGGGCGCTGGCCGGCGGGCTGGTTCAATTACCGCGGAACCGGCAGTGATGAGGACAGTGATGCGGATCCAAACCGCTACGAGATCAATGTGGCGGATATCGACATAGCGCCACAGCCACTGGAGGACAATCTTCCGCTGGCGATGTGGGGCTATGTATCCCCGTTCGGCAGCGCGCCGCCGGATTTCTTCGCCCACGCACTGAACGACTTCAGCGAATTCGGCGCGCGCCTGCTGGTGAACTGGGTGCCGGCCTCGGCAGTGCCGTTCAACCAGATAGACCCGATCGGTCTGATTCTGAACCCGGACGCCGGCTTCGGGATTTTTCACGACCTGAGGCGCGCCGCCCTGGTTACCGACATCCTAGAATTTGACGAATTACCGGTGATCGAGCCGCTACCAGACGACGGCGAGCGGGGAATCTACAGCATTGTCCATCGTGGCTACGGCACTGCGGACATTGTGCTCTATTCCAGCTTCAGCAGTTTTGCCGCCGACCTCAGTCTGCGTATCAACCGCGGCGCCACGGTGCGCCGCCTGCATGCCCGCGGCGGCTATGTGCGGGATCGCAACCGGTTTGTTGCCCGCGGTCTCAGCGTGCTGTTGCAGCCGGTGGAGGATACCGGAAACTGAAATCGGGTCAGGCCGAATGATTTTATTGGGATAGGGCATCCACCACCCTAAGCTAAATATGTAGTCGGCCGTGTGGCAAAAGTGCGGGGCCACTGAGAGTCCGGGCGCTCTGTCACAGTTCGCCGTTAGCCACGAAGGTGAGCGGCGCCGCCGGCTACCCTTTTACGTGCGGTCACTTGTTGCGTTGCAGCAGGGTAATGGTGTATCGCCCATTTTTCTCTTTGCCAGGCACGTCTATGCCAAGCACGTGAAAAATAACTGCAAGCCCCGCTATCGCACAAGCTGTGGTAACGGTTGTGACGAGGTGCTCGCGATGGGGACAGTGGGATTTTTCTTTCGCAGGAAGGATCTGTGGCTGCAAGCACAAGTACAAGTGGTTGTGCTGGCGGGTTTGCTGTTGTCTCCCGGGTTTGCCGCATTTGCCCAAGATACCGATCAGGCCAGCCTGGAGCCGGCGGAAGAATACCGTCAGGATCCGGACCGTCAGCGCGCGCTGCCGGGGCCGGCGACCCGAATTCGGGTCGACGGTCAGACCTACTATTTTTCCGGTGGCTATTTCTTTCGTCGCGAGGATGACGGCTATCTGCGTGTGGAGCCGCCGCTTGGGGCCGAGCTCTCTTTCCTGCCCTATGGCAGCAAGGGTTTTGAGATTGACGGCGAGCGCTACTTTCTCAGCGGCACAGGCACCTTCTTCCGCTACAACCCACGCAATCGCAGCTACACCATTACCACGCCGCCCTACGCCTGGCGCCGTTATTACAACGGCGATATTGTCGGTGCCTATGAGGATCGCCTGAATGCGTACGACGCCCCGGTGGAAATCGACGAGCTGCGTGAGCGTGCCGGCATTCCCCGCGCCTATCCACCGGCTTCTCCACCGGCTTCTCCACCGGCATCTCCCGGGGAAATGGATGACACTGGCGTCCCCCTGTTCGAAGCCGACCGCGATCGCTACCGCGACCCGCGCGCGGTCGACTCCCGTCGCCCCTATGCCACGGTACGCCCCGGACGTTACGACGACCGGGCGCTGCTGGAAAACGCCTGCCGCCAGGAAGCCTCAACCGCGGCGCGCCGGGGCAGTTCGCTGGAGCGCCAGCAGCTGCGCCTGTACCAGCGCGCCTACCGGGATTGCATCCAGCGCTACCAGCGTCGCCGCTGAATTCCGCTCATCTACACTGAAAAATGATCGCGCGAATGATGCGCGCGTCCCGCTGTGTCCGGCGCAAATCAGTGACGACCGGCGCGGTTAGCCAACACGTATCGCAGGGAAGCAGATGTCCGCAATCGGCACCGATTACCCCCGTTTAAGATGGGTGATTCAGCAGCTCGTTTTGAGTCTGCTCGCCGCTGCATTCCTGCTGCTCTCCCACCCGGTCAGCGCACAACTCCCCGGCACCGCCAAGCCACAGGAGTTTGAACCGACCGTGCCGGACTTCAACAAGCTGTCTGCAGACTGGTGGACCAACTGGCCGGATGTCACTCTCGAGGAGCGCCAGCAGTGGCTGGAGGAGGTGGAAAAGGCCTGGCTGGAGTGGAGTAAAACCCTGCCCCAGGAAGAGGGCATGGACAAGCGCATCAGCACGGTCAACCTGCGCTTCGATGGCATCCGCAAGGTCTGGGAAAATCGCGAAAAACTCAAGAAAGTTGACCTGCTGAAGGGGGTGACCTTTCCCTCGGCGCCTACCGTTCTGCAGTGGGCAGAGGCGGATGCCGGCGTGGCGCGGGGGCGGCAGCGTGCCAGTGGCCTGCAACTGGAAGTGGCCCAGTTGAATGAAATCGTCCCGCGCTCGCTCAGTCGACTGCGCGAGCAGGTGGTGCAGCTGCGAGAGACGGCCAAAAACGATGCGGATCATATCAGCGGCACGGTGGCCCTTTTCCTGGCCCAGCTGCGGCATTTGCAGGTTCTGGCCGAGCATCACACCATGACCTCCCAGCTCGCTACCTGGGAGGAGGAGCTGGGACACGGCGACAGCGAGCTGACCCGTATGCTGGGCGAGCTGCAGTACAGCGAAGAAGTGACAGAGCAACTGCAGGAGGCGGTAAAAGAGGTTGAGGCATCGCTGGAGAAACTGGCGCGGGAGCGCGGTGTATCCCAGAGCATCATCGTCGAAACTTCCGATACTTCGATCAATGTCGATGAGCAGATCAAGCTCATGGAGGTCAGTGTCGCCTCACTAAAATACCGATTGCAGTCCCGCAAGCAGGAAATACTGCTGGCAATGAACCAGGTGCTTGCTCCGGACGGTGAGAAAACCGAACTCTCGGTCAAGAAAGACCTGATTACCAAGGCGCAGGCGGTGCGCGAAACCCTCGCGCGGCAGCTGAATGTTCGCCAGCGTCAGATCATGGCCTGGCGGGCGGGAGGAGATAAAGACAAAGACGGTAGCGACCCGGCGGGCGGTGCTGGCGAAGAGGGTACCAGCCTCACCAAATGGTGGCGCGAGTTTGAAAAAATTGACAATGGCCTGAACCAGGTTGGGGATCTGATCAAGGATGTGCAGCGCTATGAAAATGCGCAGCTGTATGTCTACAAACGCCAGCAGGGATATTGGCGGACCCTGGGGGAGCGTCTCAGCCACCAGTTGGCAAATCTGAAAACCGGCTGGCGCAACCTGGCCAATTACAAACTGTTTACCGTCAGTGAACAGCCCATCACCCTGCGCGATATCGCGCAGATGATTCTGGTGATCATTGCCGCCTGGTTTGTGTCGCGCCTGGTGGCCTGGTTCCTGCGCCGCATGATGCGCCGCAAGCGCGCCAGTGAACACGTGGCCTACAACGTGGAGCGGGTGATCAATTACTGCATTGTATTGATCACCATCATGATCATTTTATCCATGGTGGGGCTGGATACCTCGAAGCTGACACTGATTGCCGGGGCACTTTCCGTCGGCCTCGGTTTTGGCATGCAGGCGATTTTTTCCAACTTTATTTCCGGCATTATTCTGTTGTTCGAGCAGCCACTGCGGGTGGGGGACCTGGTGGAGCTGGAATCCGGCGTGTTCGGGCGCATTCGCGATATCAACGTGCGCTCCACGCGGATTACCACCCGCGACAATGTGGATATCCTGGTGCCCAATTCGGAGTTTGTCACCGGGCGCGTAACCAACCACACCCTGGAAGACCCGGTGCGCCGGATACATATTCCCTTTGGTGTGGCCTATGGCACCGACCCGGAATTGGTGCGCGAGGCGGCGATGGCGGCCGCGGAGGCAGTGCCGGTCACTTTTTCCAACTGGCAGCGCAAGAGCGAGGTGTGGCTCACGGGCTTCGGCGACAGCTCCCTGGATTTCAAACTGGTAGTGTGGGTCAACAGCAATGCCATGACTTCCCTGGGGGACCTTGCGGCGCTGTACAACCTGGAGCTGCTGCGCGAGCTGAGCGAACGCAATATCGAGATCCCCTTCCCGCAGAGGGATCTGCACCTGCGCAGTTGGGGCGAGGCAGCGCCTGCGGTGCCGCAGCCCCCCGACCGGGAAGCCGCGCAGACAGGCCCCGCGCGCGACCCGGTACCGGAGCGCCGTGGCTCCGCGGGTGTCGAGGACTGGCACACCGGCGACGCCGATGCGGAAGGGGACGGTGGTGACGGCGGCGATGGCGGCCCGTCCGGTCACTGATCCCGCAGCCGCTGGGTGGGGGGGCGCTCTATCCGGCAGAGTTGGTGATCGGCGCTGCGCGCGGTATTCTGGCGATCTGTTAACCGATTTCCCCAACGCCGAACCTGCAGGTCCCCTCTCTTGCTGATCATCCCCATTCAGAACAAACCCGACTGGCGCCGGCCGCCGCTGGTGTGTTTCGCACTGATCGCCATCAATCTGCTGGTTTTCATGCTGTACCAGAGTGGCGACGAAGCGCGCTGGCAGCGGGCGGAGGAGTTCTACTTTGCCACTGAGCTGCCCGCCCGCGAGGAGAGCCGCTTCTACGAGTATGTAAATCAGGAGCGCCCGGAGTGGCGCTCCCAGGCCCAGGGGGCCGGTGAGGAGTTCATTTACGAGCAACTGCTGTGGAGCCGCGAATTCCACCAGTGGCTGATGCCACAACTGCAGTCGGAGGGGGAAACCCGCTGGCTGGCAGAGCGGCGGGAGTTTGCGCAGCTGCGCGACCGGCTTTTCAGCTTTGCCTACGGCCTGACCCCGTCGGACCCGACCCTGAAGGGGGTTGTTGGTCACATGTTTCTGCACGGGAGCTGGGAGCACCTGCTGGGGAACATGATCTTCCTGTTGCTGTTTGGCCTGTCGGTGGAGCTGGCGCTGGGTGCGCGCTGGTTTATCGGCCTGTACCTGCTCGGCGGCCTCGCTGCCGGCGCTATGCATTGCGTGGTGGAGGCCGGCAGCCTGGTACCGGTGATCGGTGCTTCCGGTGCGGTCTCCGCGGTCATGGGCATGTTTGTGGCGGTATACGGTGTGCGTCGCCTGCGCTTCTTCTACACCCTGGGGTTTGCCTTTGGCGAATTCAGCGCGCCGGCGCTGCTGGTGTTGCCGCTGTGGCTGGGCAAGGAGGTGTTTGGTTACTTCTTTGGCAGCGACAATATCGCCTACTGGGCCCATTTTGGCGGGCTGGTTGCGGGCTTTGCGGCCACCGCGCTGCTGATCCGCCTGCGCCCGGCGGAAGCGCTGCAGGTGGAAGAAGATCTGCCGCCGTCACCGGAACAACTGGCGCTGGCGCGCATCGAGTCCCTGCAGAATCACGGCAAGTTGCTGGAAGCAGGACAGGCGGCGGCCGCCGCGGCCCGCCAGCATCCCGGCTCCCTCGCGCTGATCGAAAAAAGTATTGAACTGAGCGCACTGGCGCCGGATGGCGAAGCCCATCACCGCGCCTGCCTGGCGCTGTTCGCGCTGGCGAAATCGCCGGAGCAGGATTTTGCCCCGGTGGCACAGGGGGTGCGGGACTATCTCGGACGCACCAGCGCGCCGCGGGCACTCACTGTCAAGACCTGCCTGCTGCTGGCACAGCGTGCGGGGCAGGAGAAGGACTGGGCGCTGGTGGAGGATCTGCTCGGCAGGCTGGTGGCGCGGCAACAACGCCATCCGCTGATGGGGCGGCTGGCGCAGGCGCTGGTCAATCATTACCGCCGCAGCGGCGAAGAGGAAAAGGCGCGGCGCGCACTGGCGCTGGCGGAGGCCGCGCGCCCGGCGGCGGCCGCAGTCTGATTTTGCGGCCGCTGTATATCAGGTGGTAGCCGGTGTTTCCGCGGCGAGGATCGCCTGCAACTGCTTCACCTCTGCGATTACCGCGCTGTCGGGGAATTTCTGCCGCACAAAGGCCAGCAGCTTGCGGCTGTTGTCGGTGCGGTTGAATCCGTCCATGTAAATCTTTGCCAGCAGCAGGTAAGCCGCATCCAGCCGCATGTAATCCGCGTCTTCCTTGTGCAGGTTGTTGATCAGTGCCAGGGCCGGTTTGAACTGCCGCTGGCGGTACAGTGCTTCCGCCAACTGGTGACGCAGCCGGGATTTATCGATTACCGGCGGCTGACCCTGGGCCTGTATAGTGGCGAGATACATCTCTGCCGCCTTGTGCGGCTGGTTGAGGCTGACGAAGCGCTCCAGCAGGTGCGGGCCCAGTTCCCGCAGGGCTTTCTTGTCGTCGATCGCCAGCAGCAGGCGGTAGTAGCGCTCGTTGAGGGGAATATCGTTGGGGTGCTGGCGCAGGGCCGTTACCAGGCTTTTGCGCGCTTCTTCCCCGCGCCCTTCCCGCAGCAGGATCAGCGCATCCGCCAGCGCCTTGCGCCGGTCGAATTCCCGCTCCTCGAGGAACTCCTCGTCCTGCAGCAGCGCGGTCACACCCAGCTTCTGCTGTCGGGTGAGGCAGATGTAACCCATCATCGCGCTGGTCACCACGGAGAAATAACTGGTGGCGAACGCCAGCAGCGGCAGCAGCATCCAGTTGGGCACCTTGCCCGCCACCACCGGCAGCAGATAGGCGGGGGCCGCGGACACCGCACTGGTAGACAGCCACAGCAGCCAGTAGGGCCAGCCGATAATCAGGGTAAAGTGCAGCAGTTTCAGCGGGTTCACCGCCGCGCGCATGCTGTGCTCCAGCGCCAGCACAATCATCGCCGCCGGCGCCAGCAGGGACAGGGCGATGGAATAGACCTGCACCGCGCCCTGGCCCAATCCTGCCAGCAGCACACCGCCGCCGCCGGCCACCAGGATCATGCCGATCACCTTGGCGAACATCGCGGCGCTGCGCCCGTCCTGGGCATCACTGAAGGTGGGAGCCTCCAGCTGTCCGCCGGCCAGTTTCTCGATTACCAGCAGGTTGTAGCGGATCACCACTGCCATTACCGCCACTAGCACAAAAATCGACAAAAATCCGAGCCCGGTCATGGCGATGGCGGAAACTGCCGATATTCCGGAAATGGTCAGCGGGCCCGGTGAAATGGCGTAGCGGAAGTAAAATGGCCCCATCTGCCAGAAGGGTTTGGCTTTGTTGCTGGCACCGACATTGCTCAGGCGCTGGTTGCACAGCACGCATTTGGGGGTGGATTTGTGGTAATTGTCGGCGGCGCCGGGGACACAGTCGCCGCAGTAGTTCTTCTGGCAGGACTGGCAGTGCCAGGTGCTATCGGCACTGGAGTGGTAGTGGCAGGACTCGCCCATGATTTTGTACTTCCATGTTTCGTTTTTACCGCAGTTTATCGGCTGCGCGGGCGCTGGCGCAATCCGCCACTTGTGCAGTGCTAAACTGACCCCCATATCTCCCCCTTCCGGTGTGAAAAATGCGACACACCACTCCTTTTTAATCGTTCCATAAACAAGGTGTACAGATGACAACAGCGATGCAGGTACGGCTGGAAACCACCGCAGCGGCGGACCATTGGGGCAAAAATGCACTGTTGAGCTTCAGCGACAGCGAAGCCCGCATTCACGCCACAGAGGCCACCGGCGGCACCCTGACCGCCGTGCAGCGCGCCGCGCGGCGTCTGGATGGCATGGGGGTGACGGATATCCTGCTCGCCGGCGATAACTGGGATATCGAATCCCGCTGGTGTTTCTGGGCCGGTTACTACAACCCCAATCGCAACAGCACCCTGGACTGGGGCCTGGCTGACGGGGCGGAGCTGAAAGAACTGGAAGCGCGCAAGGCGGCGAGCCTGTGGGTACGGGAAATCACCAACGGCAGTCCGGAAAATATCTCCCCGCGGGCGCTGGCGGAAAGTGCCGCGGACATGCTCGAGCAACTGGCCCCGGATGCCGTCAGCTACCGCATCATCGCCGGTGACAAGCTGACGGAAGAGGGCTTTGCCGGTATCCACACGGTGGGTCGTGGCAGCGTGCGCGAACCGGTAATGCTGCAACTGGACTACAACCCGACCGGTAACGCCGATGCGCCTGTGGATATCTGCCTGGTGGGCAAGGGAATTACCTTTGATTCCGGCGGTTACAGCATCAAGCCCTCTGCGGGCATGGCCACCATGAAGTCCGATATGGGCGGTGCGGCGATGGTATCCGGCGGCCTGGCGCTGGCGATCGCGCGCGGTCTCAACAAGCGTATCAAGCTGTACCTGTGCTGCGCGGAAAACCTGATTTCCGGTTCCGCATTCAAGCTCGGCGATATCATTCGCTACAAGAATGGTGTGACCGCGGAAATTCTCAATACCGATGCGGAAGGTCGCCTGGTACTGGCGGATGGCCTGATTGCGGCGAGCGAGGAAAACCCCCGCTACATCCTCGATGCGGCGACGCTGACCGGTGCGGCAAAAATGGCGGTGGGTCGGGACTTCAATTCCGTGTTGAGTTTTGAGGACGAGATGGCGCAGAAGGTACTGGCTGCGGCCGGCGCGGAAAATGAAAAAGCCTGGCGGTTACCGCTGGAGAAATTCCACATGGAACAGATTCCTTCCGGTTTTGCGGAAATTGCCAATGTGGGAATCGATGGCAGCCCGGGTGCTTCCACCGCGGCGGCTTTCCTGGCGAAGTTTGTGCGCGATGAAGGGCGGGCCTGGGTACATATGGACCTGTCCGGCTCCTACTTGCCAGCGCCGAATGACCAGTGGGCACAGGGCGCTAAAGGGCATGGTGTTAGGACCATTGCGCGGTTTTTAATGGATAACTAACGGGGTATGGGCGCATGGAAGAATATCAGGTAATGATCCAATCGCGGGAATGGCTGGTAGGTTGGGGAACTTTGTCTCTGATCAATGCTGGGTTGGCACAGGGGAAGAACCGCAGTGGACTGCTGTGGTGGGTGCTCAGTTTGATTTTCGGCCCCCTGGCAACCCTTGTGATTGTTCTTTTGAGTAAGGTTCCAGAAAAACCCTACGGTTAACTTTCCTGCTTACGAAGTTAAGAATCCAGAATCGAAGGCTCCGGAGCATAGTGTCCGGAACCAAAAAAACCGGCTAAAAGCCGGTTTTTTTACTGCAAGCGGAGGTCACTTAAACCACGGCCCCAATATGCCAGGGCGCAAACTCGTTATCGCCGTAATTCAATTTTTCACTGGCACTCTGCTCACCAGAAGCAATAGAAAGAATGTACTGGAAAATCCTCTCGCCACACTCCTGTACCGTGTAGCGTTTGTCGAGGATGCCCCCGCAATCCACATCCATATCCTCGCGCATGCGCTCGAACAACATGGAATTGCTCGCCAGCTTGATGCTCGGCACCGGCTTGCCGCCGAAGGCAGAACCGCGTCCGGTGGTAAAGCACACCACATTTGCGCCGCTGGCCACCTGACCGGTTACCGACACCGGATCGAAGCCCGGGCTGTCCATGAACACCAGGCCCTTCTTGCGCACCTGCTCTGCGTACAGGTAAACATCCTGCAGCGCCGTGGTGCCGCCCTTGGCCTGGGCGCCGAGGGATTTCTCGGCGATGGTTGTCAGACCGCCGGCCTTGTTGCCCGGGGAGGGGTTATTGTTCAGCTCTACCCCGTTCATGCGGGTGTAGTTTTCCCACCAGTGAATTCGGTCCACCAGCTTCTGTGCCACTTCCGGAGAAGCCGCGCGGCGGGTCAGCAGGTGCTCTGCGCCGTAAATTTCCGGGGTTTCCGAATAAATGACCGTGCCGCCCTGGCGTACCAGGATATCCGCAGCAGCACCGAGGCCCGCGTTGGCAGTGATGCCGGAATACGCATCGCTACCGCCGCACTGCACCGCCAGGGTCAGCTCGGAGGCCGGGATCGGCTGGCGTTCACAGGCGTTGGCCGCGGGCAGCATCGCGCTCAGGCGTTCAATACCTGCCTCGATGGCCGCGCGGGTGCCACCCAGCTGCTGGATCGTCATTACCTGGAAGGCGTCGGATTCCTGCAGGCCGGTCTCGCGCATCATACTGGTGATCTGCATCGCCTCGCACCCGAGACCGATCAGCAGGACACCGGCGAAATTCGGGTGGCAGATATAGCCGTGCAGGGTGCGCAGCAGGGTCTGGTAGCCGTCGCCGGCGGTGGACATGCCGCAACCGCTGTCATGACCCAGGGCCACGATGCCGTCGATATTGGGGAAATCGCGCAGTTTGCCACTGTTCTGGAAATGCGCGGCGACCGCGCGGGAAACTGTTACCGAGCAGTTTACCGTCGAGACTACGGCCAGATAATTGCGCGTGCCTACCTTGCCGTTGGGACGCAGGTAGCCGTCAAAGGTCGCGCGCTGATCCGGCGCTACCAGTTCGGTGGGAGTATAGTCTTTGCAGAAGTCGTGCTCTGGGCGGTGGTTGCCCGCTTCCATATTGTGTTCGTGCACGTGGCTGCCGGGAGCAATATCCTCCCGTGCAAAACCGATGACCTGGCCGTATTTGATAACCGCCTCGCCACTGCGAATGGCACGCACGCACACTTTGTGCATGGCCGGTACGTCGGTTACCAGCGGCAGCATGCTTCCACTCCAGTTCACCAGGGTTCCGGCGGGCAGCGGAGCTTTGCTGACGGCGACGTTATCGTCTGTGTGAATATGAATGAGATCCATCTGTTTCTGACTCCGCCTAGGGACTTGCAGTCAGCTCTGGTTATGGTTGTCGTTATGATTGGTTGCAATCTAACACTATATTGGTAAGGCCGCAATCCAAAGACTAGAACATTTTGGTAAGACTGTGAGTGTGACTATTATGTTGTGGTGGTTAAACCCCATCTGCTAAACTGCGCCGATGCTTACTATTAGTGCGTCATATATAGAAACGGGAGTGGCCTGATGCAGGGTGCGCGACTTTACCAGCAAGTGGCGGAAAAATTGGCCGCCGCCATCGCCGCGGGTGATTACCCTGCCGGCACTCGCCTGCCTGCTGAGCGCAAGCTCGCGGAACGTTTCGAGGTCAGCCGCCCCACGGTGCGCGAGGCGATCATCGCCCTGGAGCTGGCGGGTTGCGTCGAGGTGAAGGGCGGTTCCGGTGTCTATGTGACTGACCAGGAAGCCAGCGGCTTCGCCCCCGGCGAGTCCGATATTGGTGCATTTGAGATCCTGCAGGCGCGCATTATGTTCGAGGGTGAGGCCGCCGGCCTGGCCGCCCGCGAGATGTCAGCGAAAGAAGTGCAGGAGCTGGAATCGATCCTGGAAGAAATGGTGGCGGAGAATGCTACCGAGGCCACCGCGGAGGTTGCCGACGAAAAATTCCACCTGCATGTCGCCCGCTGTACCCACAATGACGCCGTGGTCTCCGTATGTGAACACCTGTGGCGCCTGCGCAACAGTTCCTCCGTGTCTGCGCGCATTCTCGAGAAGGTGCGTCAGGCGGGCTCCAAGCCCCGTATTGAGGAACACCGCAAGATCCTTGACGCGATCAAGAGCCGCGACGCAGAGGCTGCCCGCAACGCCATGCGCGACCACCTGCAGCGGGTGGTGCAGCAGCTGCTGGATGCCACCGAGGCCGAGGCGCTCGAAGCCGCGCGCCGGGAAATGAGCGCCGCCCGCCAGCGTTTCGCTCTGCCCTGACCGCCCGCACACGTGTGTGCTGCATCCCTGGCCCGTCGGTATCGCCGTCGGGCCAGTTTTATTTCTGCCCCGTGGTTCCCCTCGCCCCTGCTCCGCGCGCTGTCTTCAGTGTGATTTATCCCCTGCGAATACCGTTGCTGTTACTTACATAGTGACCGTCTGGTTATTGCCCTGCCAAAATTGGTATGACAGTATTGCCGAAACCTCCGTTCTGGTCTTGCCAGATTAGACTGGCAGCGCCGGAATACCACCAAAACAATAAGCCCCGGGAGGCAATTATGACCGGACTGAACCGGCGAGTTTTTCTGCGATCCCTGATGGCTGCCGCCGTAGTTCCTGCGCTGGTACCCGCCATTCCGTCTTTTATCCCCCAGGCTGTAGCGATGAGCCGCCCGCCCCGCGCCCAGTACACCGGGCCCTGGAGTGCGGTGCCGAAGATCCTGTCAGATATCAAGCTGCCGGCAATTCCGGCGCGGGATTTCGATCTCCGGGAATTCGGTGCCCGTGGTGAGGGTGAAGATGCCAGCGCGGCGTTTGCCGCGGCAGTGGACGCCAGCCGCCAGGCCGGCGGTGGGCGCATTGTGGTGCCGGCGGGCAACTACCGTACCGGCCCCATTCACCTGGTCTCCAATACCGAGCTGCATCTGCAGGAAGGTGCCGAGATCCACTTCATTCCCGAGCCCGAACGCTATCTGCCAGCGGTAAAAACCCGCTGGGAGGGTCTGGAGCTGATGGGCTACTCGCCGCTGATCTATGCCCATAAGTGCGAAAACATCGCCCTGACCGGTAAGGGGCTGATCGATGGTGGCGCGGATTGCGACACCTGGTGGCCCTGGAAAGGCAAGAACGGCAAGTGTGAAAACAGCTCCAATGAAGGTGATACCCAGCACCCCGCGCGCGACGCGCTGATGGTGGATGCGGAGAACGGGGTGCCGGTTGCAGAGCGGGAATACGCCGAAGGTGCTTTCCTACGCCCGCCGCTGGTGCAGTTCTACGAGTGCAACAATGTTCTCATCGAAGGGGTTACGCTGGAAAACTCTCCGTTCTGGGTGATTCACCCGGTGCTGTGCGAAAGCGTTACCGTGCGCGGTGTGACCACCAGAAGCCACGGGCCCAATTCCGACGGTTGCGACCCCGAGTCCTGCCGCAATGTGCTGATCGATGGTTGTCTGTTCGATAACGGCGATGACTGTATCGCGATCAAGTCCGGTCGCAACGCAGACGGCCGCCGGGTGAATGTGCCCACGGAAAACGTGGTGGTGCGCAACTGCCAGATGCGCGACGGTCACGGCGGCCTGGTGCTGGGCAGTGAGATTTCCGGCGGTGTGCGCAACGTCTTCCTGGAAGACTGTGTCATGAGCAGTCCGAACCTGGATCGCGGCCTGCGTATCAAGACCAATGCCATGCGTGGCGGCGAGATTCACGATATCTACGTGCGCAACCTGACTATTGGCCAGGTGAAGGACGTCATTGTGATCAACTTCTATTACGAGGAAGGGGACAAGGGAGATTTCGACCCGGATGTTTACAACATTCAGGTGGAGAATCTGGTCTGTGAGGAGGCCGAGCGCGCCTTCCATATCCGCGGTTTCGCCCGTGCGCCCATCCGCGGGCTGCAGATCTCCAACAGCCGTATCCAGCGGGCTGGCTCCCTGGGTGTCATCGAAGAGGTGACTGGTCTGACCGTTGACGATGTTCAAATCAACGGGGAGGCTTTCCAGCCGGATCAGGTTAAATCGGTCTAGCTGAAGGGTGGAAGCGGTGATAGCGGTGGCAATCACCGCTGCCATCGCTAAAATGGCGCAAAAATCATCCGATGAGGCGAAATAATCGCAAATAAGCCCTTGGATTGGTCAGCCAAAAGTTGCCAGTTGGTAATCCGTGTGCGAATATCGGTTTGCATCAATAATAAGCGGTATTACCAAAAACAGGTTTTACCAAAATAACGACGATAAGCGGAGATGAGAGTCATGAAGACCTTCGAGCTGAAGCCCCTCACTCTTGCAATGGCCATGATAGCGGTGCCGGCCATGGCGCAAGAGAGCAATTCCACCAACGGCGATGCCTCTTTGGAAGAGATCACCGTAACCGCCAGTTATGCGGGCAGCCTTGCCAAAGCACTGGATACCAAGCGCGACTCCTCAGGAATGGTTGACTCCATCCTGGCGGAAGATATCGCGGATTTCCCCGATCAGAACCTCGCAGAATCCCTGCAGCGCATTCCCGGTGTGGCCATTGACCGTGACGGCGGTCAGGGCCGCGGTATCACCGTGCGTGGTCTGAACTCCACCTTTACCCGGGTGCAGATCAACGGCATGCAGGCCCAGTCTCTGGCTGCCGGTTCCGGCGGCGTACAGACCAGCCGCGGTTTTGACTTCAACGTATTTGCCTCCGAGCTGTTCAATCGCCTGGATGTGTACAAGACCACTTCCGCAGAGCTGGAAGAGGGCTCCCTGGGCGCGACCGTAGCGCTGCGTACCGCGCGTCCGTTCGATTACGACCCGCTTACCGTGGTTGCCAATGTTCAGGGCAGCTACAACGACGGCAGTGAAGAATTTACCCCGCGCACCTCTGCTCTGGTCAGCATGACCAACGAAGACCAGACCCTGGGTGCGCTGTTCTCGGTCGCAGTGTCCGAGCGCAATGTCTACGGTTACGGTGCGGACACCGGCCGCTGGGAAGACGACAACTTCGCCAGCTGTACCGCGTGTGACAGCGAAGCCGAATTCGACCGGGTCAAGAGTGCCTGGCACCCGCGTATCCCCCGGTACATGAACCGTAACTACACTCAGGATCGCCTGGGGGTTACTTCTTCCCTGCAGTGGCAGATCGCGGACTCCACCCTGTTGAGCTTCGACGGCCTGTACTCCAACATGGATTCCCAGCGTACCGAGCCGAACATCAACCCGATTTCCCTGGCCCGTACCGGTGATACCGGCAACGCGCAGACCGACGTGGCCGCCTACACCATCGACGGCAACAACAACCTGATCTCCGCCACTATGGACGGTGTGGACACCCGCGCAGAAAACTTCCTCGCGGACTGGGGCTCTGAATTTGCCCAGTACTCCCTGTCTCTGGAGCACGACTTCAGCGAAGACTTCCATATGGAAATCCTCGCCGGTGGATCAAATTCCCAGCTGGATAACCGCGAAAGCACCCTGGTGCTGGAGCACTTCAGCGAAACCGATCCCCGTCGCATGATCGATTACGCCGAGTCCAACGACACCGTAACCTACGATTACAGCAACATGACTTCCCCGGAAATCATGTTCGGGTTCGACGTGACCAACCCGGCCAACTGGGAGCTGTCAGAGATTCGCGATCGCCTGTTCGACGCCGAGTCTTCCACCTCTACTTTCCGCCTGGACCTGGACTACGCGCTGAACGATGCCCTGACCCTGCGCGGTGGTGTTACCCAGAAATCCTACGGCTATGAAATTGCCGGCCTGCGGGCGGATACTTCCCTGTCCGGTGCCGACGGACGTGACGGGGTTGAAGATGGCGAAGCCTGTGGTATCGGCTCCACCATCACCAGCGACATGGGTTCAGTCGACTCTCCTACCGGCCTGCCTTACTTCAAGGGTGACCTCGCCCTGGTCGATGCAGCGCTGGCAAGTGGCTGCTGGCCGCACGCAGTACGCGCTGGCGATACTCGCGAGGTGGAAGAGGAAAGCCTGGGTGTATACGCACAGGTAGACTTTGATACCGAACTCTTCAGCCGCCGCCTGCGTGGTAACGTCGGTGTACGCTCAGTCGAGACCGAGCTGACCTCTACCGGTCTGCAGAACGGTACCGTGGAAGTCACCGTTGAAAACGACTACCGCGATACCCTGCCGTCCTTGAATGTGGCTTACGAGCTGACCGAAGACTTCATCGTGCGCGGTGCCGCCGCTGAAGTAATGTCCCGCCCGAACCTGGGTACACTGAACCCGGGCGGCAGCGTAGGCATCTTTGGCGACCCGACCGTAAGCTACGGCAACCCGTTCATCGAGCCGTTCCGCGCGAAAGCCTACGACCTGGGTGCTGAATGGTACTTCGCTGAAAGCGCCGTTGTATCTGTGGCTTACTTCCAGAAGGACATCGAGTCCCTGCCGATCGGCCAGACCGACGTGATGTCCTGGGCTGAGACCGGCCTGCCGGACAGCCTGCTGGGCGCGCAGTACGACGACCTGTACAACGCGGACTTCGAAGTGAAGCGCACTGTAAATGGTAAGGAAGGCGGTGAGCTGGATGGTTGGGAACTGCAATACCAGCAGCCGCTGACCTTCCTGCCGGGACCGGACTGGGTACGCAACTTCGGTATCCTTGCCAACCTGACCAAGGTGAACTCCGAAGTAACTTATAAAGCCGGAGAGCCGGATGAGTTCAAAGGTCCCCTGAGCGGCCAGTCCGACGACTCTTCCAACCTGACCCTGTACTGGGAAAACGACGTGTTCTCCGCGCGTATTTCCATGGCGAACCGCGGCGAGTACTCCACCCGCCCGCAAGAGACCGACGAGGAAAAACGTCGCTACGTAGACGCGACCAGCTTCCTGGATTTCTCTGCCAGCTACCGCGTGAACGACAACCTCAAGGTTAACTTTGAGGCGATCAACCTCACCGACGAGCCGGTGTTCGAGTACATGGACGGGAATGCCAAGCGTATGATCAACGAGATCAGCACTGGTTCTCAGTACTTTGTAGGTGCGCAGTACAAGTTCTAATCTCACAGGATGATTAAGAGCTGAAAGTAGCGGCCGGGTGCAGGGATCTGCCGGTGGAAACACCGGCGTAAGGATTCGAATTCGCACCCGGCCGTTTTTTCAATTTGGCCCCGGTAATTTGGGCCGATGAACACAAAACAATAACCGGATTCGTGGAGATGTCTGTGAAACTGTTTGACAAGTCCATTCGCAATCAGAGCCTGAGTGCACTCGCCTTTGCGCTGACCGCGGCAACCCTGACCGCCTGCGGTGAAAAAGCCGTAGAGACCCCGGCGGAAACCGCAGCACCCGCCGCCCAGGCAGAAAAGCCGAGCGCTGTTGCCACTCTGGAGCTTTCCAACCCCTCTGATTTCCCGCGCCTGGATGAAGCGGTATATCTCAGCTACTACGAACTCGGACTGAAACAGGGATTCGCATCGCCGCTTGCGGTGTGGAACCAGGCGGAACAGATTCCGGTACAGGCCATCGACAAAGATGCGGATGGCAACAAGGACGGGATCCTGTTTACCGTGGATGTTGCCGTCGATGAAACAATCAAGCTGCGTATCGCCGAAGCGGACGCGGCGCACGAAGGCCCCAAGCTGACCCAGGCGGAAATCTCCCACAAGGTGGGTGGTGAGTGGAAAGAGCGCGAGTACCTGGGTGGCAGTTTCCAGAACGTGAGCGCGCTGGATGTGCCAAAAGAGCACACCGATCACTCCTGGTATATCCGCTACGAGGGCCCGGGTATCGAGTCCGACCTGGTGGGCTACCGGGTGTACCTCGACTGGCGCAATGGCTTCGATATTTTCGGCAAGCAGACCCAGGCACCGGTACTGCAGGGCGTGGGCCAGGACGGCTTTGATTCCTATCACGAACCCTCAGACTGGGGTATGGATATCCTCAAGGTCGGCAGTGCCGTGGGTGTCGGTGGTTACGGCTACTGGGACGGCGAAAAAGTCATTCGCGTGAGCGACGTGCAGGACTGGCGAGCGGAGATTGCCGAGAACGGCAGCCTGTATTCCGCGTTCAAGATCAACTACCAGGGCTGGAAGCCGGTTGAAGGTGTGCAGACCGATCTCAGCGCGGTGCTGTCCATGCACGCAGGCAGCCGCCTGGTAGAGGTCAATGCAAAAACCAGCGATGAGCTGGATAACATGGTGGCGGGTATCGTCAATCATCCCGGCACCGAACTGATTGTCGGCGACATGGATATCACCGGTCACGCCTATACCTATCTCGGCACCTATGGCCCCCAGAGCCTCGACGGCAGCAACCTGGGTATGGCGGTACTGGCCAAGCGCAAGGTGATCGACGAGGTGACCACCGACGAGCACAACCAGGTGGCTATCCTCAAGCCGGCAGGCAAGGAAATCCAATACTATTTCCTCGCCGCCTGGGAAAAAGAGGTGGCGAGCGAGCACGGCCCGATTACCAACAAGGCCGAGTTTGAAGCTTACCTGAAGCAGGAAGCGGAAAAGCTGACCATGCCCCTGCGCCAGCGACTGACGACTGCCGCGAGCGAGGCGGAAACCGAGCAGCCACTGACCGCGGGCGTTGCCCTGGAGTGGAGCAAGCGGCTGGCGGATTCCGAGCTGGAGCGCAAAACCCTGGATTATCGCTTCGGTGGTTACGATCATATCCGCAAGCGCCCGTCTTACTTTGAATACACCACTGGCATGGTGCTGCAGGCCTACGACGAGCTGAACCAGGTTGCGCCGGAAGCGCGTTACGCAGATGCGGTGCAGACCGTGATGGGTTCCTTCGTCAACGAAGATGGCAGCATCAACGGTTACGTACAGGACAAGTACAACATCGACAGTGTGCGCGCCGGCACCATGCTGCTGCGCATGTACGAGCGCAACCAGGATCCCAGCTACAAGAAGGCCGTGGATACCCTGTTCGAGCAGCTGGAACACCACCCGCGTACTTCCAAAGGTGCCTTCTGGCACAAGAAACGCTACCCCTACCAGGTGTGGCTGGATGGCGTGTACATGGGGATTCCGTTCCTCGCACACTATGAAACCCTGATGCAGGAAGAACCGAATGTCGACGAGGTGCTGGCGGAATTCAAGGTAGTCAACGAGATCCTGAAGGATCCCGAAACCGGCCTGTTCTATCACGCCTGGGATGAAAAGCGCGAGCAGGTATGGGCGGACAAGGAAACCGGTCTTTCCGGTTACCACTGGGCCCGCGGCATGGGCTGGCTGGCGATGGCGCTGGTGGATGTACTGGATTTCATTCCGCAGGAAAACGCTGAGGACCGCCAGTACCTGCTGGATATGATTGCGGAAATTGCGCCGGTCATCGAAAAATACCAGGATCCGGAAACCGGTACCTGGTGGCAGATTATCGATAAGCCCGGTAAGCGCGCTAATTACCGCGAGTCCACGGCCAGCACTATGTTTACCTATTTCTTTGCCAAGGCGCTGAACCAGGGTTACCTGCCGAAGGACGAGTACCTGGATACCGCGAAGAAGGCTTATCAGGGGCTGCTGGATGAGTTCGTGCAGGTGCACGCCGACGGCACCATCAGCATCACCGATATGTGTCAGGTGGCCGGCCTGGGATACGGTCGCGACGGCAGCTACGAGTACTACATGAGCGAGCCGATTTACGACGACGACCCCAAAGGCACCGCGCCGTTCATTACCTCCGGCGTTGAGATGTACAAGCTGCTGAAAGCCGAATCCTAAATATTTACCAGACGATTCCCGGTGCTATTGAATTGCACCGTGGCGGTTCTGCTGGCCGGGCCCCTTTTGCGAGACACGCCCTAAACCCATCCCTGGGGGCTTGTCGAAAAGGTCCCTCTTTTCGATAGTCTCGCAAAAGGGGCCCGGTCATCAGAACCTTAGCCGCCAAGCTCAGAGGTTATCGGGAATCTTGATGTACAACTGGGGAAGAAAATGACCACTGTTTTTGAAGAACGTTTCGCCAGCCACCCGGCTGACTATGTGAATTACGATACCGAGCGCCTGCGGGACGAGTTTCTGGTGCCGACTCTGTTCACCGCGGATACCGTGAACCTGACCTACACCCACGTGGATCGCATGATTGTCGGCGGGGTGATGCCGGTGGATGCAGAAGTGAAACTGGAAACCGTGGACGCGCTCAAGTCCGATTATTTCCTGGAGCGCCGCGAGCTGGGCATTATCAATATCGGTGGCGCAGGCTGTGTCGAGGTTGACGGCACGGTATACGAGATCGGCACCAAGGAATCGCTGTATGTGAGCCGCGGTTCCGAGGTAGTGAAATTTTCCAGCAACGTGAAGGCATCGCCGGCAAAGTTCTACATTCTCTCCACCCCGGCCCACCGCGAGTTCCCGACCAAAAAAGTAGGTCAGGGGGATGCGCAGGTGATCGAGCTGGGTGCCAGCGAGACCTGTAACAAGCGTACCCTGCGCAAGCTGCTGGTGAAGGATGTGCTGCAAACCTGCCAGCTGCAGATGGGTATGACCGAACTGGCCCCGGGCAGCTGCTGGAACACCATGCCGTGCCATACCCACAGTCGCCGCATGGAAGTGTATATGTATTTCAATCTGCCGGAAGAGCAGGCAGTTTGTCACTTTATGGGCCCGCCCCAGCAGACGCGGACTATCTGGATGCACAACGAGCAGGCGGTAATCTCCCCGACCTGGTCGCTGCACTCCGGCGTGGGTACCAGCAATTACACCTTTATTTGGGGTATGGCTGGCGAGAACCACGACTACGACGATATGGATAAGGTGCAACCCACCGAGCTGCGCTGATCAATAATTTCTGGAGTACCTATGTCTACATCACTCTTTGACCTGACCGGAAAGCTTGCCCTGGTAACCGGTGCCACCCACGGCCTCGGTATGGCAATGGCGGAAGGTCTGGGCAATGCCGGGGCGAAGCTGGTAATCACCGGTCATTCTTCCCAGGAAAAGCTGGACGGCGCCGTGGCGGCGCTGCGGGAAAAAGGCTACGACGCCCACGGTTACCTGTTCAACGTCACCGAAGAGCCGGTAGTGAACGATATGGTTGGCCTGATCGAGCAGGAACAGGGGCCGATCGATGTGCTGGTGAACAATGCCGGTATTATCCGCCGCGTGCCGCTGCTGGAGATGGAGCTGTCCGAGTGGAACAAGGTGCTGGACACCAATCTCACCGGAGTGATGGTGATGACCCGTCCGGTGGTAAGGCGCATGATCGAGCGCGGTGCCGGCAAGATCATCAATATCTGTTCCATGATGAGCGAACTGGGCCGGGATTCCGTATCAGCCTACGCGGCGGCGAAGGGTGGCCTGAAAATGCTGACCCGCAATATGGCCACCGAGTGGGCGCGCCACAATATTCAGGTGAACGGTATCGGGCCGGGCTATTTCGCTACCAGCCAGACCGCGCCGATTCGCGTCGACGGTCACCCGTTCAACGATTTTATTATCGGCCGTACCCCGGCCGGACGCTGGGGCAATCCGGAAGATCTGCAGGGCGCTGCGGTATTCCTCTCCAGTGAGGCGAGTAACTTCGTCAATGGCCAGATCGTTTACGTGGACGGCGGTATCCTCGCGACTATTGGCAAGCCGTCCAACGAATAATCCACAGTTATTTCCCTTGTATTGATTTTCATATTGCCGGGCACTGCCCGGCTTTTTTGTGTATGTGCTTTATATACAAAAAAGGCCCGCGGTGATGTGCCGCGGGCCAAAGGATGGGTTTCCAAGGGAGTTGGAAACTTAAAGCCTGGAAGAGGGCTTAATTGCAAAAAAACACGTATAAGTACTGGCTGCTGGCCTTAAATCGAAAAATACTTCTCGACACAGGCCTGGGTGCCTTCCGCCTGCAGCTTATCCAGCCAGCCGGCGACTGCCTGCTGCAGGCGCTCGCTGTTGCGCAGGTCGTCACCAAATACCGGGGTAAAGGCCAGGAACGCCGCTGTCAGCGCCTGCGGGCCCTCGGACTGGTGCTGGTCGCACAGCGCCTTCAATTCCGCTGCCAGCGGATCGGATACCTCGATAGCCTCGCCTTTTTCATCTACCGCGGATACGTAGCGAATCCAGTTCGCCAGGGCAAAACTCAGGACCTCGATAGGGCCCTCGTTTGCCAGCTGATGGCGCAGGGTGCCCAGCCAGCGCTGGGGAATCTTCTGCGAACCGTCCATGGCGATCTGCCAGGTGCGGTGGCGCAGGGCTCGGTTCTCGAAACGCTCGATCAGTTCCGCCTGGTAGGCGGCAATGTCGAAGTCCGCCGGCACATCGATGGAGGTGGTGGCCTCGGTTTGCATGAAATGCAGTGCCAGCTTGTTGAACGCCGGTACCGCCATCACGTCTGCCACTGTCTCGCAACCGGCGAGATAGCCGCTGTAGGCCAGCATGGAATGGCTGCCATTCAGCAGGCGCAGCTTGATCAGCTCGTAGACTTCCACATCGTCCACAAAGGTCGCGCCGGCCTTGTCCCACTCCGGACGACCGCGCAGGAAATTATCTTCCACCACCCACTGTGAGAAGGGCTCCGCCATCACCGCCGCCTCGTCGCGGCAGCCCAGAATCGCCTCCAGCTCCTCGCGGTCCGCATCGGTTGTGGCCGGTACAATACGGTCCACCATGGTGGCCGGGGTAGTGGTGTTCTCGGCAATCCACGCCGCCAGCCCTTGGTTTTCTCCCTGGGCGTCGACCTGCGCCGCATACTGGGACAATACCTTGCCCAACAGTTTGCCGTTGGACGGCAGGTTGTCGCAGGACAGCACGGTAAAGCCCGGCAGACCGCGCTCCTTGCGCAGCGCCAGTGCACCGACGATATAGCCCAATGCAGATTTAGGAGTCTGCGGATTGGCCAGATCGTGCACCACATCCGGATGCTGCGGATTCAGGTTGCCGCTGGCCGGATCGTGACAGTAACCCTTCTCGGTGATGGTCAGGGAAACAATACGCACGCTTTCCTGGGCCAGCAACTCGAGTAATTGTTGTGGGCTTTCCGGGCCCACAAACACATCGCTCACCGCACCGATGATCTGCACCTTGGTGCCCGCATTGGATTTCTCTACCACAGAATAAAGGCCGTTCTGCGGAACCAGCTGATCGCGCACACCGGCGGAGCGCAGGCTAGCGCCGACGATACCCCAGTCTTTCTCACCAGCGGCAATGCGATTTTCCGTGTACCACGCCTGGTGCGCGCGATGAAAGGCGCCGATGCCCAGGTGCACGATGCCGGTAGTGACCTCGTTGCGGTCGTAGGCCGGCTTGATCACCTCCGCGGGGAGGTTCTCAAGGATTTCGTTATTGAGTCTTTGTTGGCTCATTTCTCTCTACCTATCAAAGCTTGTAGGCTTTCTTCGCCAGGTTGTAGGCGAGGTCCGCGGCCAGGTCGAAGGCCTCGTCTTCCTGCAGGCGGTGGTCGCTGACCAGCTGCGCCAGCCATACACAGTCCATGCGGCGCGCCACATCGTGACGGGCGGGGATGGACAGGAAGGCACGGGTGTCGTCGTTGAAGCCGACGGTATTGTAGAAACCGGCGGTCTCGGTCACCTGCTCGCGGAAACGGCGCATGCCTTCCGGGCTGTCGTGGAACCACCAGCTCGGGCCCAGCTTCAGCGCCGGGTAGTGGCCTGCCAGCGGCGCCAGCTCACGGCTGTAGCTGGTCTCGTCCAGGGTGAACAGGATGATGCTCAGGTTCGGCTCGTTGCCAACGGCTTCCAGCAGTGGCTGCAGCGCGTGCACGTAATCGGTCTGGGACGGAATGTCACAGCCCTTGTCGCGACCAAAGCGCTCGAACACCACCTTGTTGTGGTTGCGGAATGAGCCCGGGTGAATCTGCATCACCAGACCGTCCTCGATGCTCATACGCGCCATCTCGGTCAGCATCTGACCGCGGAACAGCTCCGCATCCTCCGCGCTGCAATTCCCTGCGCTCACCTTCAGGAACAGCGCCTCCGCTTCCGCCGCAGACAGGTTCGCGGTGGTCGCGGTGGGGTGGCCGTGGTCGGTAGAGGTCGCACCCATCTGCTTGAAGAATTCGCGACGGTTGCGCAGCGCCGCCAGGTAGCCGGACCAGGTGGAAGTATCCTCGCCGGTGATTTCCGCCAGCTGTGCCAGGTTATCGGTAAAGCCCTCGAAGTCCGGGTCCAGCACCGGGTCCGGGCGGAAGGCGGTAATCACCCGGCCCTTCCAGCCGCTGTCCAGAATCTTCTGGTGGTGACGCAGGTCGTCCAGCGGGGATTCGGTGGTTGCGATCACCTCGATATTGAAACGCTCGAACAGCGCGCGCGGCAGGAACTCCGGCTGGCGCAGGTAGCTGTCGATACGCTCGTAGTAGAGGTCCGCGGTCTCGGAGCTCAGCTGTACGTCCAGCTCGAACACATCGTGGAATACGGTATCCAGCCAGGTGCGCGACGGGGTGCCGCGGAACAGGTGGTAATTGTCCGCCAGTAGCTGCCAGATCTTGCGCGGATCCTGCTCAACTTCGGAACCGTCCTGGGTGCGGATACCCAGGCTCTCCAGCGGAATGCCCTGGGAGTAGAGCATGCGGAACACATAGTGGTCCGGGCGGATCAGCAGATTGGCCGGGTTGCCGAACGGCTTGTTCTCGGCAAACCAGGACGGATCCGTGTGGCCGTGGGGGCTGATGATCGGCAAATCCTTCACGCTCTCGTAGAGCTTGCGTGCGATATCCCGGCTTACCTTGTCGGCCGGAAACAGGCGGTCGGGATGCAGGATAAGAGGACGTGTCATGTTGGGGGCTTCCAGGTTTCGTGTTTGCCATCTGGAGTCGGGGGCAAGCGCCGGCTCCGCTTATTGTTGTGTGCTATCGCCATCGCCACTAACTAGGACGTTACGAGCGTGGGTGTCGCGGGAAAGCCACGCAAAG
The DNA here is from genome assembly GCF_913055755.1 of uncultured Microbulbifer sp. Classification (GTDB taxonomy): domain Bacteria; phylum Pseudomonadota; class Gammaproteobacteria; order Pseudomonadales; family Cellvibrionaceae; genus Microbulbifer. The sequence goes on along the minus strand of NZ_CAJXKH010000001.1, from coordinate 58,875 downwards.
AAAAAGCCCGGCTCTCCGTTCAGCAAAAACTGTAACGGGAGCGGGCGGCATGCGCTTAAAAGAAGGCGAGGGGCCCAAACCAGTCCCACTGCGCCGGGAGCGCCAGGCGATGGAGAAAACCGCTGTGCAGAAAAAATTCGGGTATCTGCACCGGTTGTTGCCATGTTGCCAAAAATTGGTTATACCAGTCAACTATTCTGGTAAGGCATTTGCGCAAATGTTAGCGTAAGCGCCTGGTGGGTGTGTCCCGGTACGTCCCCGTGGCTTTGATGCCCGCCAAATGGTAATAATGACTATTAGACCGCAACTTAATAACGATTGGGAGAGTCGAGTGAAGCTGGCAGCTTTGGGTGAGGTAATGGTGGAGCTGGCGCCGCAGGCCGCGGGCCAGTCAGGCCGGGCTGGAGGGCAGCAGGGCAAGCCGTTGTTGGCCCAGTCCTACGCCGGGGATACCTACAACACCGCGGTGTACGTGGCCCGTCACGGGGTCGATGTCAGCTATGTCACCCTGCTGGGGGATGACCCCTACAGTGAGGAAGTGCTCACTATTCTCGCCGGCGAGAGTATCGATACCGGCGCCATCGCGCGTCTGCCCGGGCGCTGCCCCGGCCTTTACATGATCCAGAATACCCCCGATGGCGAGCGCTACTTTACCTACTGGCGCGGCGAGGCCCCGGCGCGCGAGCTGTTTGCCGATACTGCCCGTCGCGAGGCGCTCAAGGCGCATCTGCGGCAGATGGATTGCCTGTACCTTTCCGGCATCACACTCGCGATCATGAGCCCGCAGGCCCGTGCCGAGCTGCTCGCCTTCCTGGAGGAATATCGTGCCGATGGTGGTCGTGTGGCCTTTGACAGCAACTATCGTCCGCGCCTGTGGGCATCGCCGGAAGCGGCGCGGGATGCGGTGGCGGAATTCCTGCGGCAGACCGATATGGCGCTGCTGACCTTCGAGGACGAGCAGGCACTGTGGGGCGACCGCCGTCCCGGTAGCTGTATCAAGCGCAATACCGGATTCGGGGTCTCCGAGCTGGTGATCAAGCGCGGTGCAGAGCCGGTATTGCTGCAGTTTGACGGTGAATTGACCGCCCTCGAGGTGCCGCCGGTTGCGAGCGTGGTGGATACCACGGGCGCCGGCGATTCGTTTAATGCGGGCTACCTGGGGGCGCGCTTGCAGGGCGCTACTCCGGAGCGGTCCATTGCTGCGGGCAACCGCTGTGCGGCGCGGGTGATCGGCCATCGCGGCGCCATTATCCCCCGTGCGGAATTCCTCGGGGCGGCAACGCCCGCGGCGGAGGCCTGCTGAGCGGGCGCGAATTGCGCACATTCATGGTTAAAAAGTGTGCGATTTGGCGTTATATTTCACATCCGCCTGGCCCGCGCCCGGGCCACAGCGGATATATCCCGGGCAGGTGCGTTGCACCTCCTGACTGCGCTCGCTACAATGGCCTGACCAGTTTGGTCTGCCGTTGCCCGAGGTGACGGATTGTTGCCGCAAGTTCGCGGTAACTACCAGAGAACCTGTAGCCGAAAAAAATAAACCGCAGGTAACGATGATGATAATGACACGGTCCCTCCGCCGTCTGCTGGCGACAGCGCTGGCTGGAACCACCCTGATACTCGCCAGTTGCGGCTTCAAAGAGTCACAGGTGGCCCTGAAGCTGGCCCATACCCTGGACCAGCAGCACTCCGTGCACCGTGCCATGGTATTTATGGACAAGCGCCTGCGGGAGCTGTCCGGTGATTCCATGCGTATCGATATCTATTCCGGCGGCCAGCTGGGCAGCGAGCGCGAACTGATCGAGCTGCTGCAGATTGGCAGCCTGGCCATGACCAAGGTTTCCGCCAGTCCCATGGAGGGCTTCGTGCCGGAAATGAAGGTCTTCAACCTTCCCTACGTATTCCGTGACTCCGAGCATTTCTGGAAAGTACTGCAGAGCGATATCGGCAAGGAGTTACTGGTGGCCTGTGAAGACGCGCGCTTGCGCGGCCTGGGTTACCTGGACGCCGGCAGCCGCAGTTTCTACATGAACGATATTGCGGTGCAGACTCCGAAGGACCTGAACGGCCAGAAGATCCGCGTACAGAATAGCCAGACCGCAATCAAAATGGTCAACACCCTCGGCGGCGCCGCCACGCCGGTAAGCTGGGGTGAGCTGTACACCGCGCTGCAACAGGGCGTGGTTAACGGCGCCGAGAACAACCCGCCCAGTTTCTATCTCTCCAAGCACTACGAAGTCTCCAAGTACTACACCCTGGACGAGCACACCTATGTGCCGGACCTGCTGCTGATCAGCACCGAGGTGTGGAGCAAGCTGGAGCCGCAGCAGCAGGAATGGCTGCAGCAGGCGGTCGAGGAGGCCGTGGCCTACCAGCGCAAGTTGTGGCAGGAATCCACCGAGGAATCCCTGGCTGCGGTCAAGGCTGCAGGTGTGGAGGTGATCTACCCGGACAAGCAGCCGTTTATCGATGCTGTAAAGCCCCTGCACGACAGCTATCAGGGCACCGAGGTGGGTGCGTTGTTGGAAGAAATCAAAGCGATCAACTAGAGCGCTCGCCCGGCGCGCGCAGTCCGCCAGGTGTTCGCTGCGCGCGTAAAACGAAAAATCCCACTGAATAAATATAAAAAGTGGAAGGCAAAGATGATGCAGAAAATTGAAAAGGTCCTGGGCGTATTTCTCGCCTCCCTGCTGGCACTGATGGTGCTGGATGTGACCTGGCAGATACTTACCCGTTTCCTGCCGATGCAGCCGAGTTCCTACACCGAAGAGCTGGCGCGCTACCTGCTGGTGTGGATCGGCCTGCTCGGCGGCGCTTACGCTTATCGCAAAAAATCCCACCTGGGTATCGACCTGCTCACCAATGCCCTGCACGGCGCCAAGCGCAAGGCCTTGCAGGTGTTTGTGGTGCTGGTGTGCTTCGCCTTTGCCGCGGCCGCGATGGTTTACGGTGGTGCCAAGCTGATGCTGCTTACCTTTGAGCTGGAGCAGTACTCCGCGGCGCTGAATATTCCCATGGGCTATGTCTACAGCGTACTGCCGCTGTCCGGCCTGCTGATCTGCCTGTTCTCGGTCGACCACCTGATCGAACTGGTGAGCAGCGATCAGGAGTTTCCTGCGGAATTCGACTCCGAGATGCATCCCTATACCGATGACATTGCCGAAGCTTCCGACTCTGTTGCGGGGCAGAAAGAAAATCAAAAACAGTCTGCAGCTGTAGAAGCCTAAGCGAGGAGAATCACCGTGGAAGTCGCAGTTATCGTATTGCTGGTCAGTTTTCTGGTTCTTCTGGCCCTGAACGTACCCATTTCCATCAGTATTGGTGCCGCCACCGTGCTCACCATGCTGTGCACCATCGATTTTGATCCGGCGATGATCACCATGGCTCAGCGCATGGCCAGTGGCATCGACAGTTTCGCGCTGCTCGCGATCCCGTTCTTTATTTTTTCCGGCATGTTGATGGGCAGTGGTGGTATCGCCCGGCGCATTATCGACTTTGCGCGGGTACTGGTGGGCATGCTGCCCGGCGGCCTGGCGTTTGTGAATATCATCAGCTGCACCCTGTTCGGTTCCATTTCCGGCTCTGCGGTAGCGGCCACCTCAGCCATCGGTGGTTTCATGATTCCGTCGATGACCAAAGAGGGCTACGACAAGAACTTCAATACCGCGGTTACCGTGGCCTCGTCCACTACCGGCCTGTTGATTCCGCCGAGCAACATCCTGATCGTGTTCTCCCTTGCCAGCGGCGGGGTTTCCATTGCCGCGCTGTTTATCGCCGGTTATCTGCCGGGTCTGTTGCTGGCCCTCGGGCTGATGATCGTGTGCGGAATCTGGGCGAAGGCGAAGGGCTATCCGGTAGGTGAAAAGCCCACCGTGAAGGAAGCGCTGCAGAAAACCGTGGATGCGGTGCCCAGCCTGTTCCTGATCTTTATTGTGATCGGCGGCATCATCAGCGGCTTCTTCACCGCAACCGAGGCCAGTGCCATTGCGGTGCTCTATTCCCTGCTGCTTTCCTGTGTGGTGTACAAGGAAGTGAAATGGGCTGAGCTGCCGGCACTGCTGACCAAGTCGGTGGAGACCACGGCCATTGTCATGTTCCTGATTGCGGCGTCTTCCGCGATGTCCTGGATCATGTCCTACCAGAATATCCCGCAGACCATCAGCCAGGCGCTGATCACCATCAGCGACAACCCGCTGCTGATTCTGCTCACCATTAACCTGATCCTGCTCGCGGTCGGTGCCTTTATGGACATGACGCCGGCGGTGCTGATCTTTACCCCGATTTTCCTGCCGGTTGTGACCGAGCTGGGGATGTCGCCGCTGCAGTTCGGTATCGTGATGATCCTGAACCTGTGTATCGGCCTGTGCACGCCGCCAGTGGGCAGTGTGCTGTTTGTGGGGGCCAGTATTTCCAAGACCTCAATTACGGCACTGATCCGTCCGCTGCTGCCCATGTACCTGATGATGTTCGTGGTACTGGCGCTGGTGACCCTGGTACCGGCCATCAGCGAGTTTTTGCCGCGCGCGCTGGGGTTGATTGAATAGCCGGTAGTGGCCTGACCGGAAGGCTGTATCGCCGCCGGCTACTGGCCGCGGCACTCGCGTTGGTGGCTGCAACGCACATTGAATTTCCTCGCATCATCATCAGGATGGACTTGCCGGGCTTATCAGCCCGGCTTTTTTTTGCCTGAAATATGGCGCCAATATCCATAGGCCGTTGTATTTGGCGCATCCCTCATTGTTGTCGACAGGGACTGCTGCACAGTTCTGGGTTATTGGACAAACACTTCAAAAAATAGGCTTTACATAAAATTTCCATCTGGCTAACCTTGATCTGAATTTTGGTATTGCCAATTAACTCTTGTGGTTGCAGAGTTGGTATAACAATAACGGCAATCCAATTACCCGGGCGGATCTCGCTGTACCTGCCGCCCACAGCGATGATGATTGGTCCAAATTCCCCTTCTGCTGTATCCCGGGGTAGTTGCTCTTCCCGGAAATAGGTCCGTGGCCGGTCGTCCTGATCAACTTCTAAAAATAAAAACGGAAGGTCACATGCAATTCGAGCTGAAGAGAACAGCGATGCTGAGTGCATTGCTGGGCAGCCTGATGTCCGCGGGAGCAGTCGCGGAAGACGGCTTTGCCACACAGAACGGAGGCACCACCGGCGGCGCCGGGGGTGAAGTGGTATACGCCACTACCGGTACCGAAATCCACGCCGCACTATGTAATCGCCCCTCCAGCGATACCCCCATCATCATTCACGTCGAAGGCACCATCAATCACGGCAATACCAGTAAGGTATCCGGTGACAGCTGTAATACCGCCGACGACAAAATCGAAATCAAAGAGGTCAGCAACGTTTCGATCATTGGTGTGGGCAGTGGGGCATTGTTCGACGAGCTGGGGATCCATTTGCGCAGCGCGTCCAACATCATTCTGCAGAACCTGCACGTGCGCAACGTGAAGAAGTCCGGTTCTCCCACCTCCAACGGTGGCGATGCCGTCGGTATGGAAAGCAACGTCTACAACGTGTGGGCGGACCACCTGACCCTGGAGGCGTCCGGTGGTGAAAGTGACGGTTATGATGCGCTGTTCGACATGAAGGCGGAGACCAAGTACGTCACGCTTTCCTACAGCATCCTGCGCAATTCCGGTCGCGGCGGCCTTGTGGGCTCCAGCGATAGCGACAGCAACAACGGCCCGGTCACTTTCCACCACAACCTGTACGAGAATATCGATTCCCGCACGCCGCTGTTGCGTCACGCCACCGCGCACGCCTACAACAACTATTACCGCGGGCTGAACAAATCCGGGATGAACCCCCGCATCGGCGGTGAAATGAAGGCGGAACACAACTACTTCGAGGATTCGAAGGATCCGCTCGGTACTTTCTATACCGACGACATGGGCTACTGGGAAGTGAACGGTAATATCTGGTCCAACATTACCTGGACCGCAGACGATACCGATAATCACCCGGCAGGACCCAACCCGGTATCGACCACTTCCATCAATATTCCCTACAGCTACAGCCTGGACGACGCAGCCTGTGTGCCGCAGATCGTACTGGCGGCCGCCGGTGCCAATACAGGGCTGCTGGTGAGCGATGGCGCCTGTGAAGTAGAGGGTGGCTCTTCCAGCTCCTCTTCCTCTGGCGGCAGCTCGTCTTCCAGCAGTTCTTCCTCTGGCAGCTCCGGGGGCACCTCCAGCAGCAGTTCATCTTCTTCCGGCGGCACCAGCAGCTCATCCAGCAGCTCCAGTTCCTCCGGCGGTACCGGATCTTCTGGTGGCTCTTCAGGTGGAGAGCTCGGCAGCAATCTCGCCCTGTCCGGTGATGCCGATGGTTCCAGTAAAGGTGGTGGCACCAGCTACGGCAATGCGGTAGACGGTGACCTCTCCAGCTACTGGCAGCCGGGTTCGACCAGCGGTGAGCGTATTTCGGCGAAAAACTTTGGTAGCAATTTCAATACCGTGATCATTCGCGAGATCGGCAACAGTGTTCAGAGCTGGCGCCTGGTAAACCACGACAACGGCGAGGAGCTCGCTGCGGGCAGTGGTATCGGTTCCGCGATGCAGGTATATCTCGGCGATGTGAGTATGGACAAGATCGACCTGATGATCGACGCCGCCAGCAGCGCACCGCAAATTGCCGAGTTTGAAATCTACAACGCGACCGGAGATACGTCTTCTTCGAGCTCTTCCAGCAGTTCCTCTTCCGGTGGTTCGTCGTCCAGTAGTTCGTCTTCCAGCAGTTCCAGTGGTGGTGGCAGTACGATTTCCACCCTGACCCTGGAGGAAAATGACAGCGGCTTCTGTGCGGTGGATGGCGCAATTGAAACCGAGCACGCGGGATACGCGGGCGCCGGCTATGCCAATACCGACAACGACAGCGGCATGGGCATTAACTGGTCGGTCGTGGTGCCCACTGCGGGTAACTACACCCTCCACTGGCGTTTTGCCAATGGCGGTGGCGATCGCCCGGCAGCGGTGCTGGTAAACGGCAGCAGTCAGGCCTCTGTGACCATGGTGGATACCGGAGCCTGGAGCAGCTACGCGGACAGTGGTTCCGTTACCGTGAGCCTGAACGCTGGCTACAACGAAATCCGTCTGGAAGCGACTGGCAGTTCCGGTCTCGCCAATATCGACAGCCTGTCAGTAACCGGTGCGTCCCCGGTGGCCGGTGATTGTGCCGGCGGTAGCGCTTCCGGAAGCAGTTCCTCCAGCAGTTCCTCTGGCGGCTCTTCTTCCGGTGGTACCAGCAGTTCCAGCAGCGGTTCGTCCTCCGGTGGTACCAGCTCTTCCAGCAGCTCGTCTTCTGGCGGCAGCAGTAGCTCCTCTTCTTCCAGCGGCGGTTCCTCCTCGGGTGGTGCCTTCCCGTCTCCGGAAGTGAGCAATGCCTGTTACATCCTGGCCACCGACCCGAACGTCAACTGGCGCGACTCCGCCGAGCTCGACACCGACCAGGAAATCGTAGAGTGCCTGTTCCAGACTCTGGGCCGCGCAGTGGGCTACGGTGAAAACGCCATGGGCGGTTACGATCCGAATGGCAACAGCCAGCTGACGGTCATCACCAAGAACGATCCCCAGGGTCGCAGTGTCGAGCAGCAGATTCTGGATGCGGTGACCGGTGATGATTTCAACTGGATTGTGTTCGACAAGTTCGATTTTGCCAGCGAAACCGAAGTGGCGATGTACCGCAATCACTGTGGTGATGCTTCCGTACAGGCCGCAATCAGTGGTTCCGAGGCACAGTGCATCGACTACCAGCAATGGTGTGCAGACAACGGCTATGCTGATCACGATGCGTGTATGGCGGAATTCTTTAACAACCGCCTGAACGACAAGAGCCTGCCGATTCGCAATACCAAGATCGGTTCCCACAAGACCCTGGACGGTCGCCAGGCCAACGCCTACTTCCGCTTCAACGGCTTCGCCATCGGTGCCGACAGTTCGGGCGCACCGACCCAGACCGCCGAGCATGTGATCCTCACCAACCTGGATTTCCGTGGTGCCGGTCACACCGAAGACCACGGTCTCGATCCGGATATGATCCGCAACACCGGTGCCTCCCACGAAATCTGGATTCACAAGAACACCTTCGACACCACTGGTGACTCGGCGTTTGATGTGAAAGTGGGTGCTTACAACATCACCATGAGCTTTAACAAACTGGTGAATGTGAAGCGTGCGGCGCTGCATGGTTCAAGCGACAGCCGCGAGATCAACGCACAGATTCGCACCACCATGCACCACAACGCGTTCATTACCACCGACGATCACTACGATTCGCTGGGCAATACCCTGCGCCGTATCCCGCTGATTCGTCGCGGTACCTCGCACATGTTCAACAACTTCTTCATGAACTATCGCAAGGACATTCTCAGTGTGCGCGTCGGTGCGAGCGTGCTGTGGGAAGACAACATGTTCCTGATCAACCGCGATTTCCAGGAGAAGGATGATCCGGTACAGGCGTTGTATGAGCGCGGAGACCAGCTGGCGCGGGACGTGGCCGACGGCAACTTCCGCACCGACGGTTCCATGCTCTGGTTCTCCGACGCCGCCTGTAACCAGGACCCATCGATCGAGTACGAAATTACCAATGCCTCCGGCTCTGTCGGCGACCTGTCCCAGGACTACACCCAGTATTCCCGCGACGTCATGGCCGCACAGAACCTGCCGGCATCCCAGGCGATGGCGGATTACATCATCGCCACCGCGGGCAAGGACGGAGAGATCCCGTTCAACTCGCCGCTGGGCTATGACCAGGGTTACGTGATCGGGCTTGGGGAAGTGATTTGCCAGTGATGGCTACTAGCTAAATATCGAGAGCCACGCTCAGACCCATCCGCCCTTTGGCGGATGGGTCTTCGTGTTCTTTGAGCAAAACTAAAATTTCGAAGAAAAAGAAAAAACGAGCACGGTTTGTCGGCAATCGAGAGTTTTGTGCTTGGCCGAAGTGCTTAAAAAAATAATGCTAATTGGTGGTGATAATCTCATGTCCGCGAAAAAATTATTTTTCGGTTTCGGCGTCGCCCTGTCTTTGCTGGCGCCCACCTGTCTGCAGGCGCAGACCGGGAGTAACCTTTCGCTCGGTGCGGGAGCAGATGGTTCGTCCAAGCAGAGTGGCAGTAGCTACGGCAATGTGATCGACGGAGATATGACTTCGTACTGGGCACCCGCAGGCGCAACCGGGCGGGTATCGGTAAAGTGGTCCAGTGCCACCATGGTTGCCAGTGCGGTCATCCGCGAGGCGTCGGGGTACGAGGGTAATATCGGCTCCTGGCAGCTGGTTAACCACCAGACCGGCGAGGTGTTGGCCGAAGGAAGTGGTGTGGGAACCATAAACTTTGATGCGGTCAGTCTCGGCAAACTCAACTTTGAAATCCTGAGTAGCAGTGGCACGCCGACCGTGGCTGAATTTGAAACTTACGCGAGCGGCACACCTGCAGCAACAGGCGCGGTCAATCTCGGCGTCAGCGTGAATGGTAGCGATGCGAACCTGAATTGGGATATCAGCAATATTGATGTCGCGTACCAGTCGATATATCGCGATACCGACTCAAACCCGGAAGGTCGTACCCGTATTGTGTCGAGTATTGGCGGCAACACCTATACCGACAGCGGCCTGCAAGATGGTACCTACTACTACTGGATCAAGGTCACCGACACCAGCGGCAATGTATTCAATTCCAATGGTGATGACGCGGTCATCGCCACCACCAGTACCATTCTGACCCTGGAAGAGGCCGACGGTTTCTGTTCGGTGGATGGTTCCGTCGACAGCAATCACACCGGTTTTTCAGGCAGCGGATTCCTGAATACAAATAACGAGGCCGGCGCGGCGGTGAGCTACAGTATTAACGCGGAGTATGCCCATAGTGCACTGCTGGATATCCGCTACGCTTCGACCAGTGATCGTCCTGCGAATATCGAGGTAAACGGCGCTGTAGTCGGTACGGCCTATTTGACCGCCACCGGCGCCTGGACAAGCTGGACTACGGAAAGCGCCACGCTTCCGTTGCAGGCGGGAGAAAACACTATCCGGCTGGTTGCACAAACCTCAGGAGGGCTGCCGAATATCGACTCGCTGACCGCCGCCGGAAGCAGCCTGACCACAGGCGCCTGCGGCGTGGTTAACGGTGACGCAGCCGACTGTAACGATATTACCGGGGTACCGGTTGTCACTGTCGCCAAAGACGGCAGTGGCCAGTACAACACGGTACAGTCGGCGATCAATAGCATTTCCTCCTCGAATACGCAGCCGACGCTGATTCGCATCAAGCCGGGGACCTACTATGAAAAACTACTGATCGACCGTCCCAACCTGACTCTGTGTGGAGAAAAGGGCCAAGCCGCGTCGACAGTCCTGACCTATGACGATACGGCGGATACCTCCGACGGCAATGGCGGCACACTCGGAACTTCCGGTAGTACAAGTATTTCCATAACCGCAGATGATATCTCGGTTGAAAACCTCACCATGGAAAACAGCCACGGCCCGGGAATCCAGGCGGTTGCACTGCGCGTTTCTGCAGACCGGGTGCAGTTCCGGAATACCCGCTTCCTCGGCAACCAGGACACCCTCTACGTACACAGTGGGTCGCAGTATTTTCGCGATTGCTATGTCGAAGGTACCGTCGATTATATTTTTGGTGGTGCCACCGCGGTATTCGACAATTGCACAATCCACAGCGCTGGCGGCGGTAGCTCAATTACCGCCCCCAGTACCGAGGAAACCCAGGCCTATGGAATCGTTTTTCTGGGCGGTGAGGTAACGGCATCGCCGTCGGTCAGCGCGGACAGCGTCGCTCTTGGCAGGAACTGGCGCCCTTACGGCGCAGCGACTTATCTTGGGGTAAAGCTTGGCGACCATGTATTGCCCGCAGGCTGGAAGGCGATGGGCAGTAACACGCTGGACACCGCGCGATTTGCCGAATACCAGAATAGTGGCCCTGGGGCGGACACTTCCCAGCGGGTGTCTCAGTCCAGCCAGCTTTCAGACGCTGAAGCCCAGAGCTATAGCGTGGCAAATATTTTCGATGGCTGGTTGCCCGGCTTCAATGGTGAGGCGGTATTTCTGCCTCAGGAAGGCAACCCGGTACACGATCGATTCAATCGCTACCTGACCGAATGGAGCCTGAATAGCGGCCAGGCCGATATCATCCTTTCCTACCAGTACGACAATGGTGGCTGGCCCAAAAATCAATCCTACAGCAGTGCGGGGAATGGCGGCAGCGGTTCGGCGACCATTGATAATGGCGCAACCACACTGGAAATGACGTACCTGGCGGAGATGTACAAGCGCACCGGCAATACTGTTTATCGGGATGCCGCCAGAAGGGCGATGGATTTTCTTTTAGAAATGCAGTATCCGTCCGGTGGCTGGCCGCAGTTCTATCCACTAAAGGGTGGCTATGCGGATCACGTTACATTTAACGATGATGCGATGTCGCGAGTGCTGACGGTGCTGTATCACGCGGAAAAGGGCTCGGGTCCCTTCGATGGTGATATTTTCGATGGCGCTGATCGTACGCAGTTCAGGTCGGCTATCGATCTGGGTGTGGACTATATCCTGAAATCTCAGTGGAAGCAGAACGGCGTGCTGACTGCCTGGTGCGCGCAACACGGCGCTACCGACTATCTGCCAAAAGCTGCGCGCGCATATGAACTGGAATCCCTCAGTGGCAGCGAGTCAGTGGAAATCATCGCGTTCCTGATGACGCAACCACAGACACCAGAAGTTGCCACGGCCGTGAAGGCCGCACTCGGCTGGTATCGCAGTCCCAATACCATTCTCGAAGATTACACATACGACAAGTCGACCACGGAAAAAATTGTCTATTCACCGGGGGATCGGATGTGGTACCGATTTTATAACCTGTATACCAATGACGGCTTCTTCAGTGACCGCGATGGTGGAACTTACTACGACATCATGGATATCTCTGAAGAGCGTCGCGAAGGTTACAGCTGGGGTGGAGGCTACGGAGAGAAAATAATTTCCTATGCCGAGAGCGTTGGTTACTGAAGACAATTCTGATCGGTATTAAGCATGAAGTAGATATGCCGATTGGAAAAAGTTTTTAGAAAGCGATATCCGGGTTGCATGAGCGAGTGTGCGTAGCCCGGTTTTATTAGCGCAAAAATCATTTGTCTTACCCTATGCCAATTGGGGACAACGGGCGCCATTGGGGTGAGATAGTGAGAGAGCTGGCAGCCTTCAGAGCTGCCGGATAACAACAAGCCGATAACTAAAACAGGAGTATTCCATGCGAGTACACGGCACCTATACGAGAGTGGCGATAGCCGCATTGCTCGGCAGCCTGCTGGCTGGCTGTAGTGATGATAGCTCGAAGAGAGAACTCACCCAGCTAAACCCAATGCCGGACGAGGAATTGGTAACCATTGATCCACCACCAGAACCTGAGCCGGAGCCGGAGCCGGAACCTGATCCGGAGCCCACGGTATTTACCTGCCCGGATTCCGGGTTCTATTTCTGCGATGACTTTGAAGATGGGGAATTCGCCAGCAGCTGGGATGCGGTGATCGACGGCTATGGACTCGCTGATCCAGGTGTTTTCGATATCCTCGATGAAGGCGATAAGGGCAAGTCCCTGCGCTTCACCGCCGGTACCCGCGGTGAAAACCTGCGTGAGGGGGAGCTGATCCTGGTGAAGGAAGCGGTCTTCGGCAGCGTGCCCGCAGACTATTTTGTGGAATACCGCATCCGGCCGCGCCAGAACGGCAATACCGGCAATAAATACCTGTACGGCATCGGCCGCTACCAGGGGCCGCTGCAATGGTATTTCGGCGGCCTCAATATGCAGAACAGCAGCGAGTCCACCCAGGTGGAAGCGGGCTATGCCGCCACCGAAGACGCCGGTGCGACCGGATCCGTGAGCCGCGAAGTGCAGGCGAAAAAGCCGATCCTGCTGGGCGAGCAAGGTGCCACCGATGGCAGCTGGTATACCGTCCGTTACGACATAGTGGGCAGCGATATCACCGTGTACCTGGATGGTGAAGAGCTGGGCACCTACTCCGATGCCGACAGCAAGTACACCACCGCCGGTCGTATCGGGTTTTTCACCTACAACCGCTCGTTTGAAGTGGACTATGTAAAAGTCGGCGATCCTGCGGTGAAGCCAGTACAGCTCACCATTGACTACGCTGAGCCCTCCTGGACTGCCACTGCCGGTGATCCGGCGCTGGAAATCAATGTCACCGCAATCCAGAGTGACGGTGTGACCGCGGATACCTTCGAGGTGGTTTCCAGCGATGACAGTGTGGTGTCTGCGGAAGTATCCGGTAACCTGGTGAAACTGTCACCGCTGGCGGAAGGCAGCGCGGAAGTTACTTTTATCAGCGGATCCGACAGCAGCCTGCAGCGCAGTATCAACGTGGAGGTGGCGAAGGCCTTTGCCATGCCCACCGCAACCTATGGCGATATCAGCAGCCTGGTTACTCCACTGCCCGGCGCTACCGGCGAATACGAAGACACCCGCCTTAGCATCACCTTCGATAACGCACCGACATTGAATGCAGAAGTTGGCTCTGTGCGTATCTTCCGCGCCGATGACAACACAGAAGTCGACGCCATCCGCGCAGCGGGTGAAACCGACACCCTCGGTTACAACGGCCAGGCGCAGACCCGCACCCTGAACGCAACACCGTTCAGCATCGACGGCAATACCCTCACCGTTTCCCCGCACACCGATGTGTTGCAGCCGGGAGTGGAATACTTCGTCGCGATCAGCTCCGATCTGGTACAGGGCGCGAAGCTGAATGGCAGCGATTTTGTGGGTCTTGGTAAGGACGCGGCATGGACCTTCACCACCCGCGCAGCACTGCCCAGTGGCGCAGACGTAACCGTGGATGACGATGGTGCCGGTGATTTCCGCACCGTGCAGGGCGCCCTCAACCATGTGATGGAGAATGTTGCAGCGGATGATCCCGCCACCATTACCATTAACGCCGGTGACTATCGTGAGATGCTGTACCTGAGCGGTAAAAACAATCTCACCATCAAGGGTGCCGGCGCCGATCAGACCCGAATTCACTACGAGAACTACGACGGCCTGAACGGTGGCAGTGAGGGACGCAGCCTGTTCCTGGTGAAGGGCGGTGACATGATCACCCTGACAGATCTCACCATCGAAAACACCCATCAGCGCACCGGTGCCGGTGATCAGGCGGAGACCATCTACTTCAACAGTGAAGGTCGTCTGATCGCACGCGATGCCAGCTTTATCTCCGAGCAGGATACCCTCTTGCTGAAGGGCTATAACTGGTTCTACAACACGCTAGTGGCCGGTAACGTGGACTTTATCTGGGGATACAGCACCGCTACCGTATTCGAGGAGTCCGAGATCCGTTCATTGGGCGACTCCAAGAGTAGCGAAGCGACCAGCGGTGGCGGCTACATCCTGCAGGCGCGCAACCCGACTGAATCCGTGCCGGGCTTTGTATTCCTGAACTCAAAATTGACCCACGGGGCTGGCCCCACCGGTGTCACCATCGAACCGGGGACTACCTACCTCGCGCGCAGTGGCGGCAGCAGCAGCTACTTCGACAATATTGCGTTCATCAACACAGCCATGGATACCCATGTGGCCGATATCGGCTGGCGTCCGGACCCGATCCCCAACCCGTCTACCGCGAGCGCGGATTCTGGCTGGCGCGAATACGGCAGCACCGATCTCGCAGGTAATCCGTTGGACCTCAGCAACCGCTGTAGCAACGATGGCACCTGTTACCAGTTGAGTGCGGAAGAAGTGGCAACCCGCTTCTGCTCGCGCGCGCAGATTTTTGCCGGCTGGAACAGCGGTGAAGGCTGGGATCCCTATCCGGAAGATACCAGTGATGACGATTGTGTCGTTGCCAGTGGCCCCAGTGAAACCTGGAGTGGCAACGGCCTGCTGGTGGGCGACAGCAGCCAGTCTTCCGCCACCGTGGCGAGCGGCAGCATCAGCGAGCAGACCGACAACAGCGTCACCTTCACCGCCAGCGATGGCAAATTCGAAACCATGGCGCAGTCGTTCTACCTGGTATCCCAGCAGGTAACCGGTGACTTCATCCTGACCGCCAAGCTGAAAAGTGTCGGTGAAAACTATGCGGCGAACCAGTTCCCGGTTGGCCTGATGATGTGTGAGTGCGATGCAACCGCAGGCACCACCTCACCACTGGCACATGTGGGCATGCACATGTCCGGCAGCGAGTGGGTGACCCAGTACGGCCACGTGCGCGAAGCCGCCGGAGGTTGGGGCAAAGCCAGCGGTGATGCCGTGGTTGCCGGTGACAGCCTGTACTTCAAGCTGGAGCGCCAGGGGCAGGCGTACTACGCATCTGTCTCAACCGATGGTGGTGTCAGTTACACCGAGCTGGGGGCCAACACGTTTACCGGCCTGCCTGACAGCATAAAAGTGGGACTGTTTGCTGCACCTTACAACGACAATCAGAACTTCACTTTCGAAGATATTCAATTGACTCAGTAAACAAAAAAGCCCCGCGGTCCTGCCGCGGGGCTTTTCACTTGTGAGAAATACCCATGCGTAATTCATTGCAATTCCTGCTTACCCTGGCGCTATGTGCCGGCATCACCGCATGCGGCGGTGGTGGCGGTGGTGGCGATAACGGCGGCTCCGGCAGCAGTTCATCCAGCTCCTCAAGCAGTTCCAGCAGTTCCAGTAGCTCGTCGAGTTCCTCTTCATCTGGAGGCGGTTCGTCCAGCAGCTCGTCAAGTTCATCGGGCTCTTCCAGCAGCTCCGGATCCTCCTCCGGGGGCAACGAAAGTATCGACGGCGGCTTCGCCGGCTACAGCTATAACCTGACCGGCGGCGCCGGAGGCCTGGTATATACCGTTAATAACGGCGCCGACCTGCAGGACAAGCTGGACGAGGCCAAAGACGCGAGCCAGCCAATCACCCTCTACATCGATGGCACCATTACCGATTTCAACACCGGAACCGGTACCGATATCCAGATCAAGGATATGGATAACGTGTCACTGATCGGCGTGGGCGAAAACGGCGAGTTTGACGGTATTGGCCTGAACATTCGTCGCGCCAACAATATCATTGTGCAGAATATCCTGTTCCACGAAGCCTGGCCGGGGCAGGAGAAGGACAATATCAGTATCGAGGGCGATGACGACGGCTCCACCACCAGCCATATCTGGATCGACCACTGCGAGATCTACAACTCCCTGGCAGTAGACAAGAATTATTACGATGGCCTGATCGATTCCAAGAGCGGCGCACGCTATATCACGCTGTCCTATAACTATCTGCACGATGCCTGGAAAACTTCACTGCACGGCCACACGGAAAACGATACCAATCCGGATACCGACCGGCTGGTAACTTTCCACCACAACCGTTTCGAAAATCTGGAATCCCGCGTACCCCTGTACCGCCATGGCAAGGGCCACGTGTACAACAATTACTACAACCAGATCAATTCCACCGCGATCAACTCCCGCGCCGGCGCCGAGATGCTGATCGAGCACAATCTGTTCGAAAACACTCAGAACCCGGTAGTGTCGTTTTATTCCGACGTGATCGGCTACTGGAACCTGAACGGCAACGTGTTCGGCAGTGGCGTTACCTGGACCAGTGGTGGCGGTACCGATATTACCGCCCAGGATGGCGAATCCACTTCGACCTACCAGGTGCCCTACAGCTACACTCTGGATGCCACCGACGGTCTGAAAGATTACGTGATTGCCAACGCCGGTGTGGGCAAGCTGGATCAGTCCAGCCTGGACATTCCCGACCCGGTAACGCCGGAAGGTGAGGTGCCGGTGGAAGAGGAACCGACTGTGGAAGACGTGGCGCTGCCCTACGGAGAAAACTTTGCCACCGATACCGGTACCTTTTTCACCAACGCCTACCGTGACTTGTCTGGCGCTCCCGGCGATGGCACACCCATGTATCACCGGGTAACCGGCACCGCGGAAATCCAGACCGGCGCCCTCAGTCTTACCGGCAGCCGCGTCTCCATCGGCAACAGCACGCCGGCGGTCAACACCAGCGGCAGCGACAGTGCGACGACCGGCGTGTTCGACCTGAGTGTGCCCTGGCAGATCTCGTTCAAGGTGGTGAGTGTCGGCGGCGACACCGGTAAGTACTTCCAGATCTACGTGGACAACAACACCGCCTCCAGCAGCAATTCCATCTGGGGCGGCGCTTCCAAGTTCCACCAGATACTGCTCAGCGAGCTGGTAGAGGGGCAGAGTTACACCGTGACCGGCCTCACCGCCAGTGACAGCTCTTTTGTAACCCTGCGCACCGAGAGCAGCGCCACCGTGGTGGTGGACGACGTGCTTATCGAGGCCGTTGAATAAGGGTCTGTGGTTGTTATTCCCGCCCGCTGCCAGCACCTATTGGTAGCGGTGCGGTGAAGATTGGCCTGTTCACTGCGTCCTGCATTGATGGCCAGTCTTTCATCTGTCTTGTCTTCCTGTTCCCGCTTTTGACCCGCTTCGATCACCTGCAGCCGTTCGCTTTGCGCTCGGTTGGCCATTCCGGGTCAATGTGGTCTGGCCGGTTTGTGATCATTTTTACGCCACGGGGAGGGGCACCTGTCTCCGTCGCGCTGCACACAGTCGTGTAGTTTTGCTACAAAAACCCCTGTTTCGCCCAATTATTGTGCTCTTGTGTCGCGAATTTCTACACTGGTACGTCGGTCACAAATAACTTCCAGGCCAGTTGCGAGAAACGGTTGTATATGCCTAACCAATTTGGTTAGACTGCCAAACCAATAAGTATTACAAGCTGGGCCTCAGTGGTATCCAGGCTCATAAGAATAACGATCGACAATGAGAGAAAGGGGTGAGCATGAAACCTTTACGCTGGACTCAGTCCGCGCTAGCGCTCTGTATTATGGGGACCCTGACCGCCTGTGGCGGCGGTGGTGGTAGTGATGCCAATCTGGAAGGGGACGTGGTCAACACGCCGCCGCCCGCGACCGGTGGCAGCAGTTCTTCCAGTGGCGGTTCCTCCAGTGGCGGCAGCAGCGAGGGCGCCACACTGTACGAAAGCTTTGGCGATGGCTCTTTCGCCAACTTCGACGAAGCCGACACCCAGTATTTCTTCAGCCAGGAATACAAGGCGCTGAACACCAGTGACGCCAACGACACCTGGCCGTCCTTCTACTATCCCACCTGCTGTTTCTTTGCCAACGACAATCCGGCCGATGGCCCGGAAGTTGCGCTGGATCAGATGGGCCTTGTCAGCGACAACGGCAACCCCGCCATGCTGCTGAATACCGGCCGCTTCTCCGTCGGCCAGACCCGCCTGGATATCGATGACCAGGACCCGAAAAAAGACACCACTACCTCCGACGATGTCTCTACCTGGGGTGAGCTGGATCTGAGCCAGCCCTACCGAATCTCCTTCTGTGTGAAGGACTCCTCCGGTACCCGCAACATGCAGGTCTACGTGGACAACAACACCTCCGGTGAAGCCAACTCCATCTGGGGTGGTGGCAGCCAGGGCTCGCGTATTTTCAACGTGCCCGCGGGCGACCTGATTCCCGGCAAGCGTGTGCAGATCAACGTGCCCGGCGATGTGACTTACGAACAGGGCGGCGAGATCAAGGACCAGCGTCCGGGCCAGGTTGGTACCGCCAGCTCCTTCCTGCAGTTCCGCGTGGAAGGTGGCAGCTCGGTGATCTTCGACGATCTGCTGATCGAACCGCAGAGCGACGACGGCCAGGGTGACCTGCCGGAATGTACCGTGTTCCAGCCGGCGGTAGCGCCAGCGGCACCGGAAGCGCCGAGTCTGTTTGCTTCCGATGCACAGATCGCCGTGAGCTGGGCCTCGACCGTAAGCGCAACCAGCTACGACGTGGCCTACAGCACCGGCACCGACGTGGCCGCTGCGGATCTGGTTGAAGGCCTTACCGAGACCAGCACCACCCTGACCGAACTGGAAAACGGCAGTGCCTACAACGTGTGGGTACGTGCGGTGAACAATGTTGGCGCTTCCGAGTGGAGTGAACTCGCTTCCGCAACCCCGGTAGCACCGGTGGGCGACAACTGCTCTCCGACCACCAGCGTGGATCCGTCGGCGACCAACATGATCCAGTGGAATGTGTACGACGGTTGTATGCACCCGGGTGACCTGGGCGCCGTGGTTGTCGACGGCAGCTCCGCGTCCAATTTCGCATTCAGCGAGGAAGAACTGCCTTACTTCGAGGCCAGCGATCTCGGCGTTATGACCCTGGATACCATTGGCTTTGATATCAAGCCGGTAGGTGACCTGGACGACGTGATTCCCGGTGACGCCGCGACCTATCCGAAGCACTTCACCTTTATCGCCCGTATCGATACCTCTTTCGCCACCACCCAGGACAGCGTGCGCGGTTTCGAGATCGAAACGCACCTGGGTGACGGCGGCGTGGATACCCGCGGCCCGGCACGGATCAAAGCTATCTGGCGTCCGGATGGCAACAAGATCCAGCTGGACAAGTTCCTCTCCGACGACAGCACCGCGGAAGTGGACATGGATATGACCGATGGTTACCACATCTATCAGGTCAGCTTCACCGTCGACGACCCCGCTACTGCCGGCAATGAATACATCACCGCCAAGGTTTACCGCGATGGTGTGGAAGTGGGCAGCTTCACCGGTAACGGCCGCGATGGTGGCTCTTCCAGCAGCCGCATGCGTATCGGTGAAGGCTCCTCCAGCGAGTTCCACGCGAATATGGACTGGCTGGTGTGGACCGACAACGCCACTGCTGCGGGCCTGACGCCGGAGCAGCTGGTGGGCGAACTGCCGGCGGATATCGGTGAGCTGGGTGCCTATGCGGGCGCGGATGCCTCTTCAGCGTTTGAAGAAAACTTCAACGGCATCGGCCTGGTAGAAGACTCGGATACCGAGGACACCAACTTCTTCACCGCCGAGTACCGCGGTCAGTCCGGCGACGCCAGCAAGCCCATGTTCTACGTGACCAGTGGCAGCTCCCGCATTGAAGTTGCCGGCGGCACCCTGGCGCTGCACAACGCGCGCTTCTCCATCGGCGATGCGCTGCAGGGCACCGACACTGCGGATACCGATACCAGTGGCCGCGGTGACCTGGACCTGAGCAAGCCCTATGTCATCACCTTTGACGTGGTCGAAAACCCCAACACCTCCGTGGAGACCGGCAAGTGCCAGGTGTATGTGGACAACAACACGTCAAGCTCCAGCAAGTCCATGCACGGCGGCAGCTCCAAGCTGATCGAGAAGTACGCGTCCCAGCTGGCGGACGGCGACCAGCCGACCGGCACCGTGACCATCGAGAGTGATCTGGGTACGGCGAATTCCTTCTTGCAGGTGCGCTGCGACAGCGGCACCGAAGACCTGCCGGTTGTGATCGACAACTTCAAGGTGAGCTACCAGTAAGCCACGGGCGGGTCGCCGGTCGGGTGAGTATCGCGGCCGGCGACCAACAAGAATCATCGAAGCGGCCTGCAAAGGAAAATTGCGGGCCGAATAAAAAACGATGGGAGAGTCAAAATGACTTATAAGAAACAGATTCTCGCCATGGCCATCGCCATGGCAACTTCTGCCAGCCTGGTGGCCCAGGAGGCAGAAACCGAAGCGCAACAGGACAAGGCTTCCGACGTTACCGTTGAAGAAGTCTATGTGGAAGGTGTGCGCAGTGCCGACGTCAATGCCCGTGCGGCAGAGCGCGGCAAGGACAACTTCAGTTCCGTGGTTACCCAGGACGACGCGGGTAACTTCTCCGACCAGAACGTGGCCGAGCTGCTGCAGCGCATGCCCGGTATCACCCTGCAGAAAAGCGAGGGTGAAGGTAAATTCGTCAACCTGCGCGGCCTCGGCGCGGGCATGGTCAGCGTGCGCATGGACGGCGGTGCCATGGCGAACGCCGGCGGCGGTACCAACGAGACCCTGGAAGACCGCGCGTTTTCCCTCGACAGCCTGCCGTCGGACGTACTGCAGTCCATTGAGGTCAACAAGTCCCTGACCCCGGATATGGACCTGGATGCCATCGGTGGCTCCATCAACGTGAAAACCCTGTCGGCCCTGGACCGCGGCAAGAACAGCTTCAAGTTCCGCGCACAGAACTACTACCAGGACCAGTACCAGGAAAATTCCCCCAAGGTCACCCTGCAGGGCACTAACCTGTTCCTGAATGACACCATCGGTGTGGCCTATACCGGTTCTTGGGAAAACCGCAAAACCCTGGGCTACCAGACCAAGCATCACGGCAGCACCCTGCCGCAGTACGTGAGCGTTGGCGATCAGCAGATGCTGATTCCGTGGGAGTTCACCACCTTCCAGGAAAATGCCGAGCGCGAACGTATCGCCGGCCTGCTGAACGTCGAATACCAGCCGGACGACAACAGCCGCTACCACCTGAAGGTAAACCACACCAGCTATTCCGATAACGACATCGCCATGCGCGAGTACTATCGCTTCAACTGGAGCGATGGCGATGAAGACCTGATGTTCCTGGATCCGGAAAATCAGGTATTCGGTGGTGCCAGTGTCGACCTGCAGCAGCAGTTCTTTATCCAGGAGTCGGAAGTGACCACCGACACCTTCGCCCTCGGCGGTGAAAACCGTTTCGGCGACGGCTGGGAACTGGATTACGAAGTGGTGTCTTCTCGCAGTGAAAACGAAAAGCCGGACGGCCGTCGGGTGCAGTTCCGCCTGCGCGAGCTGAATGCCCTGGGTAGCTTCGGAGACGAGTTCCTCAACGGCCAGCTGATTTCCGGCCCGCAGCTGGACGAGCTGGTTGAATCCGGGCAGATCACCACTCCGGCGGTATCCGGCCCCAACGGCTACCAGTATGGCCAGGTGTCGCAGCCGAACCTGAACTACGACAACCTGTTTATGGAAGACAGCGTGCGCGAAGACCAGGTAGATCAGTTCTCCCTGAACCTGCGCCACGACTGGGATTCCGGCATGGTCAACTACGTGAAGACCGGGGTTAAGGTCAATCAGCGCACCCGCAGCAACGACAAGAACCGGGCCAGCATCGTGCCGTTCGACAAGGCGGTGGCAGGCTGTGCCGGTGATCTGGACTGTATCGCCATGGCCGGTTCCCGCCTGGGTGACTTCGCCACCTATGTACCGGAAAACCCCAACTTCGACCACGCGGTAATTACCCGTGCCGAAGCAGAGCGCCTGATCGAAGCCACCCGTGCCATCGGCGACAACTACGACCCGGATCAGAAAGAAATCGACTCCACCAAGCTCGATTACGAACTGTCCGAGGATACCGCCGCGGCCTACCTGATGGCGGAATTCCAGGTGCTGCCGGATGCGACGCTGATTGCCGGTGCCCGTTACGCGCAGACCGAGTTTGCGTCTACCGGTTACATGGCCCTGCGCAACGACCGCAACGAACAGAGCGAAGGCCTGGAGTCACTGGATATCGCGCTGCCACTGGGTGAAACCGGAAACGAGTACGATGCCTTCCTGCCGGCACTGCACTATCGCCACGACCTGGGCGATAACCTGCTGGCGCGCGCCTCTATCTGGACCAGCTTCTCCCGTCCGGACTTTGGTAAAAGCCGCGGTTTCTTTGAAGTGACCGACCGGGTGGTGTTCTGTAATACCGATCCGGACTACACCGGCGAAGAAGT
The DNA here is from genome assembly GCF_913055755.1 of uncultured Microbulbifer sp. Taxonomy (GTDB): domain Bacteria; phylum Pseudomonadota; class Gammaproteobacteria; order Pseudomonadales; family Cellvibrionaceae; genus Microbulbifer. Next base: position 36,276 of record NZ_CAJXKH010000001.1, on the reverse strand, counting down.
CTGCTCCGATGACCCGAGCAAAATCGGCGCAACCCGCGGCGGTGATTTCGAGTATCAGGCTGAATTCTTCGAAATGTCACCGGACAATACCGTGCGTATCGGTAACCCGGCATTGGATCCGATGCGGGCCACCAACTTCGACCTGTCGCTGTCCTGGTACGGCGAAGACACCTTCCTGCAGGGTGCCTTGTTCTACAAGGACATCACCGACTTTATCGTCGATGCCAACGGCGTGAAGGTGAATATCGCCACGGATCTGCCATTTGTGTTGCCGATCGATCAGGTAACCATGTTCAAGATCCCGGGTGACACCGTACTCACCAACGTGAATACCTACCTGAACGGTGAGTCTGCAGAAGTCTACGGTGTCGAGCTGAGCTACAGCCAATACTTCGACGGCCGTTGGGAAGACCACAATATTGGTCGCTGGCTGGACAATATCTTCATCCAGTCCAACCTGACCCTGCAGAGCAGTGAAGGTAATGTGGGTGACTCCGTGCGCGTTGATTCCATTCAGCTGCCGGAGACTGCAGATACCGCAGCCAACCTGACCGTGGGCTGGGAAAACGATGACTTCTCCCTGCGCTTTATCGCCAACTACACCAGTGAGATCCTGAAGCAGATCGGTGGTTGTACCGCGGAAGACAAGGCGGCGGATGCGGAACTCGGCTATGCCAAGAACTGCCGTGCCTGGGGCGATATGTACCAGGATGAGTCGATGACTTTCGATGTGAAGGCGACCTACCGGGTAACGGATGCGGTGCGCGTTTACTTCGATGCGGTAAATGTCAGCGACAGCGTCGACCAGTACTACTTTGCCGGCAATGACGATGCTGGCGGTCATATTCTCTACAACGTGGAGCAGTACGGTCCGGCCTACCAGCTTGGCCTGACGGTAGATTTCTAAACAAGGTTTCCTCTTTTGCCATTTTTGCCCCGCTCCGCGGGGCTTTTTTGGCTTAAGGGGGCGTATAAAAAATAATTGCTCGATAAAAATGGGAGCCTGCCGGCCATCAGCGCCAGGGCGGGTGTACATCTAGCTCCTGAAAATAGGTAAATCCATGCAATACAAGCTCTTACCCGGTCTGGCCGCAATGGCGATGTCAGTATTGTTGACCGCTTGCGGTGGCGGCGGCTCGCCGGAAACGATTCCGCCGGTAAACGGCAGCTCCTCGAGCTCCAGTTCATCGTCAAGCTCTTCCAGCAGTTCGTCCTCCGGAGGTGGCTCAAGCTCTTCTAGCAGCAGCTCTTCCTCCGGTGGTTCCAGCTCCTCCTCCTCCGGTGGTGGCGAGGCCCCGATGTTGTCACAGTCTGGCAACCCGATTTACGGCGAGCTGGACAATTATAAATCCTGGCTCGGCAGCAGCCTGGACGCCGACACGACCCGCGCCGACAACATAATTACTTGGCAGCTGGAGCACGGCGGTTTTTATAAAAACGGTGAGTCCACTTACGACGCGCCCTGGAATGGCAGCGATGCGCGCTCCGGCTGGACCGGGTCTGGCGGTGTAGAGCTCGGAACCATCGACAACGATGCGACCGTCACCGAGTTGATGTTCTTGGCGGATGTCTACCAGCGCTCCGGCGACACCAAGTATCGCGACGCCGCGAGCGACGCGCTGGAATTCCTGCTGACCATGCAGTATGCAAGTGGCGGCTGGCCCCAGGTCTACCCCGCGCGCGCCGGCACCACCTATTCCAACCATGTCACCTTTAACGACGGTGCCATGGCCCGTGTGCTGATTCTGCTGGATCACGCCGTGCAGCAGAAAGCGCCGCTGGATGGCGACCTGTTCACCGATGACCAGCGCGCGCGTATGGAGGCCGCCATCGCCGGCGGTGTCGAGTTTATTCTCAAGGCTCAGATCGTGCAGGCCGATGCCAAGACCGTCTGGTGTGCCCAGCACGACCCGGAGACCTACGAGCCGCGCGGTGCACGCGACTACGAGCTGCCATCGAAAAGTGGTAAGGAATCCATGCTGGTGACCGCATTCCTGATGTCGCGGCCACAGACTGCCGAAGTGGAAGATGCCGTGCGCTCTGCGCTCGCCTGGTACCGCAGCCCGGTGGTGCAGGAGGCGGATACCGCCTACGTGAAGCGCCCCAGCGGCAGCAGCGACGATACCTGGAATCCGATTCAGGCTAAATCCGGCAGCACTATGTGGTACCGCTTCTACGACCTGCAACAGGATGTCGGCTTCTTCGCCGACCGCTCCGGTATCAAGCAATACGACATCATGGCCATCGACGCCGAGCGTCGCTATGGCTACGAGTGGGGTGGGAACTACGGAAGTGAATTGATTGCCTATGCGGATAGCGTGGGTTACTTCTAAACACATCGATTAAAGATGGAGAGCCCTCGCATCCGCGAATGGCGTGCGGGGCTCTGCCAATAGAGGTAAATAGAGTGAAAAAAATTTTTCTTTACTTCGCACTATTACTCCCTGTCACTGGCAACGCCGAAACCGTGTATATGGCCGGCGACTCCACCATGGCTATAAAGCCGGAGATGAGTTTTCCGGAGAATGGTTGGGGAATGCCGTTCGCGCGATTTTTTGATGAGAGTGTCACGGTGGAAAACCGTGCGATGAATGGTCGAAGCACCCGCACGTTTATCGAGGAGGGGCGCTGGGACAGCATCGAGAAGGCTTTGCAGCCGGGCGACTTCGTCATCATCCAGTTCGGGCATAATGACGCGTCGGAAAGCAAGAAAGATCGCTATACCCCGCCGGACCAGTACAAGGCCAATCTGTCACGCTTTATACGTGAAACCCGTGCCAGAGGCGCGCACCCGTTATTGATGAGTCCCATTACCCGGCGTTACTTCAATGATGATGGCACCATCAAACAGACGCACGCCAAGTATGCGCCTCTGAGCCGCGAAGTGGCGAAAGCAGAGAAAGTGGATTTCATTGACATGGAAGTTGTTACCCGCGAGCACTTTCAGCAGCAGGGTGATGAGAATTCCGCGCTACGATTTCTGCACATCAAACCCGACACCCATCCCAACTACCCGAATGGTGTGCGCGATGATACGCATCTGAATCAATTGGGAGCCAGGGAGGTCGCGCAGATTGCCCTGAGAGAAATGAAAAAAATTGGTCACCCGCTGATAGAAAAACTGCGGACGCCCAGGCCTAAGCACTTGACGTTCAGCTACGAGTAAATTCAGACGAGACTGGGGTTCTGCATTGTGGTTATTGCCATTCAACCAATTAAAACTAAGTTCTGGCATGTCGCCCTGATCTGTGGCCTCGGAGCAGTGCTGTCGGTGGCATGCCTGGCCAGTGCGCAGCAAGTACGAGACCTGAATAGCCAGCCCCTAACTCTCTGGTACGACCAGCCAGCGGACAACTGGAATCAGGCGTTGCCGGTGGGGAATGGCCGCCTTGGCGCGATGGTCTATGGTGGCACCGCCCGTGAGACGTTGCAGTTAAACGAAGATACGGTCTGGGCCGGGGGGCCGAATAATAATGTAAACCCGGATATTGCCCCACATATCGGGCGAGTGAATGAGGCTCTTTTTAAGGGCGAATTTACCGATGCACAGCGGCTCGCCAACAAGCATTTACATTCCAAAACCAACAACGGCATGCCTTACCAGACTTTGGGCAGCCTGTTTCTGGACTTTCCCGGTCACGAAAACGTCCACGATTACCGCCGACAGCTCGATATAGGCAATGCCCTGGCAAATGTCTCGTATCGTGTAGAGGACGTTGTATATTCAAGAGAGGTCTTTGCCTCCCTTACCGATCCGGTTGTGGTTGTGCGCCTGACTGCCGATAATCCGGGACAGATTAGTCTCGATTTATCCTTTGACAGCCCCCAGCAGCACCATGTTGAGGTCGATGGGGAGCGGTTGCTGGTGCGCGGACGCGGCGGAGATCATGAGGGGCTGGAAGGGAAGATCCGCTACAGTACTATCGTGCGCCCTGAGTTGAATGGCGGTAGCCTGAAGACGGAGGGAGATACTCTCAGCATTCGCGGCGCAGATGCTGTAACCCTGTTCATTGCTACGGGTACAAACTTCAACAGTTATCGCGATGTCAGTGGTGATGATCTACAGCGCGCCGAAGAACAGCTTGAGTCCGTGGTGGGGAAAAGCTACCCGGCGTTGAAACGTGCACATACGGGTTTTTATCACGGACAGTTTCGGCGTGTTGCGCTGGACCTTGGTAATACCCCAAACAGCACACTGCCCACTGATGTACGTGTAAAGCGGTTTTCCCGCGATGGCGACCCGGCACTGGCGGCGCTGTACTTTCAATTCGGGCGCTATCTATTGATCTCGAGCTCTCAGCCCGGCACCCAGCCCGCCAATCTGCAAGGGATCTGGAATCCTCACGTCAGCCCGCCCTGGGAAAGCAAGTACACGGTCAATATCAACACCGAAATGAATTATTGGCCAGTGGAAGTGACCAATCTGTCCGAACTACACCAGCCGCTATTCTCCATGCTGAAGGATCTATCGGAGACAGGGCGTGAAAGTGCGAGCAAAATCTACAATGCTCGCGGATGGATGATGCATCACAACACGGATATCTGGCGTATTACCGGACAGGTTGACCCCGCCTTTTACGGTCAGTGGCAGGGCGGTGGTGCCTGGTTGAGCCAGCATATCTGGCAGCACTACCTGTATACCGGTGACAGAGCTTTTTTACAGGAATACTATCCGGTGCTCCGCGGGGCCGCGCTCTTTTTTGCCGATAGCCTGCAGCGCGAGCCGGAGACCGGCTGGTTGGTCGTGGCACCTTCCAATTCCCCGGAAAACGCATACCGGACTTCTGGTGAACTCCGTGTTTCGGTATCCGCAGGGACGACGATGGATACCCAGCTTGTCTACGACCTTTTCTCTGCCGTGATCAATGCGGCGGAGATCCTTGAAGTCGATACAGAGTTTGCCGAGGCAATTTCCCACAAGCGCGACCAGCTAATGCCTATGCAGATCGGAAGACTCGGGCAATTGCAGGAGTGGCTTTGGGATTGGGACAATCCGGAGGACCACCATCGCCATGTTTCCCATCTATATGGCGTTTACCCGAGCAACCAGATTTCCCCGTACCGTACTCCCAAGTTGTTTTCTGCCGCGAGAACTTCGTTGGAATACCGTGGTGATATTTCTACAGGATGGTCCATGGGCTGGAAGGTTAACCTCTGGGCGCGCTTTCTTGATGGTAACCGCGCGTACAAGCTACTGGAGGATCAGCTGACCCTGGTCGAGGACACTGGCAAGGAGATTTCCGAGCACGGAGGCACTTATGCCAATCTGTTCGACGCCCACCCCCCTTTCCAGATTGATGGTAATTTCGGTGTTACCACCGGTATTGCGGAAATGCTGATGCAGAGTCATGACGGTGCCATACAGCTGTTGCCTGCACTTCCGGACGCCTGGCCCCAGGGCAGCGTTAAAGGACTGGTTGCCCGGGGTGGATTCGTTGTCGATATGAGCTGGAAAGACGGGGTGATAAAAAGCCTGACGGTGACTTCCCGTCTGGGTGGAAATTGTCGCTTGCGGTTGCCATCATCCATTACGGCGCACGGGGACGAGGATTTGCACCCAGTGAATCGGGATAGTGTCAATCCAAACGTCTTCTTTGCGTTGCCAGAACGCGGAAAACCGAGAATCTCCCCGGAGGCTAATATAGGTCAGCTTTCACTGCCTCACGTTCAAGATTTTGAGTTCTCCACGCGCCCGGGTGAAAGCTATCGATTCAACTTTTCCGATGTCGTCCTTTCCGGGAGCAGCAGGTTGTGAATCTTTCACTCGTGGTGGCTGGGGCGGTAGGGCTATTGCGGTTAGCAACCTGAAAACATCGTGAGCGTCCTGCCTTAGGGTGCTGCTCTACGTGCGCCGCTCCAGGTCGGGTACAATCGAGCGCTCTACCAATACGCTCTGATCCCGGGATGGTGCACCATTACAAATGTCCTTTTGCTGGTAGACGTGCAGAACGTCTACTACACAACCCGACACGCCTTCAGCCGTAATTTCGACTACAACAGGTTCTGGGCGCAGGCTACGTCTGGCAGACAAGTGGTAAAGGCCATTGCCTACGCGGTGGATCGTGGTGACCAGAAGCAGAAGGAGTTTCAGAATATCCTGCGGGCGATTGGGTTTGAGGTAAAGCTGAAACCCTTCATCCAGCGCTCCGATGGCTCTGCAAAGGGCGACTGGGATGTTGGAATCACCATGGATGCGCTGGAGTACGCGCCCGAGGCAGATGTTGTGGTTCTGGTCTCTGGCGACGGGGATTTCTCCATACTTGTGGATAAGTTGCGTGTGGAGAAAGACAAGCGCGTGGAGGTTTATGGTGTCCAATCACTGACCGCCAATTCGCTGATCACCGCGGCCAGCAGGTTCTACCCCATAGAGCCTGACTTGTTGCTGGGCAAGTAGATCGATACGAAAACCTGTGACCGACAAGTCCACGATCTGGCGGTAAGCGTTGTTGCAGCTGGAGGAAGGCTATCTAAAAAATTGCCTTCCTTTAGGTGTCGACCAGTCAGTTGTAGCCAATTACGAAACAGCGTTCCAGTTCTTCGGGGGGGCTCACATCCACGCTGGGGTGGGCCTCAACCGGGTGGCCGTGCCGGCGGTGTTTGGTGGAAGTCTGCTTCGAGGGCTCGGCCAGTTGCACCGGGCGGGGGGAATGGGACTGTTTTTTTGCCGGTAACTGCGTGTTCATGACCGGTACGGCTCTCCTGGGATCGCGAGTGCGCACTCGCACACTCCTTGATTACTCCTTTTAACTGTAGTGTAAATCCACACCGCGCAGCGGCATTTTGCGCGCGCCGCAAGCGGGAAATTTATTACCGTGCGCGGTGTGTGAAAAAGCCGGCAGAAACGCGCTACTTCAGCCGCCGGGGTAGGGAATAAATTCTTCGCTATCTCCCGGTACCCGGTCAAAACGCCCCGCCTTCCAGTCCTCGATCGCCTGCGCAATGCGGCTCTTGTGGCTGGAGACAAAATTCCAGTCAATAAAGCGCTGCCCCAGCTGTTCGCCGCCAATAATTGCAATGCGGCTATCCTCGGCGGCTTCGACGACTACCCCCGGTTGGGGATGGAATACCGCCAGCGCATGTTCGCGGATTTCGCTCCCGGCTGCCCGCAGCGCACCGGAGGCGACATATACCGCGCGCTCATCGACGTCCGGCAGGGTGAGGGTTTGCCCGGCACTCAGGTGGGCTTCCACATAGAGTGTCTCCGCAAAGGTCTTTACCGGCGAGGTACAGCCGTAGGCGCTGCCCATCATTATCCGCAGCGATACCCCGTCGACCGAGGCAGTGGGAATCTCTGCCGCGGGATAGTGATGGAAGGCCGGCGCCAGCTCCTCATCCGCTTGCGGCAGTGCCAGCCACAGCTGCAGCCCGTGCAGTCGGTGGTCGCTGTTGCGCACCTCCGGGGTTTCCCGCTCAGAGTGGACTATGCCGCGCCCCGCCAGCATCAGGTTGATATCCCCGGGGCGGATCGCCTGCAGGCTGCCGAGGGAATCCCGGTGGAGTATTTCTCCCTCGAACAGGTAGGTGACGGTGGCGATGCCGATATGGGGGTGCGGGCGCACATCGATGCCCTCGCCGGCGGGAAAGTCCGCCGGTCCCATATGGTCGAAAAAGATCCAGGGGCCCACCATTTTGCGCTCGCGGGTGGGCAGTGCGCGGCGCACGGAAAAGCCGCCCAGCTCCTTGCGGCGCGGTTCGATGATGATATCGATGGCACCGCAGCCGACGTCCACTTCACATGGCAGTACCACATCTGCAACCAGGTTGCTCATGGTGATATTCCTGTAAGGAAATTGTTGTTTTTGAACTTGCTGTTTGGAAGTTTATGTTTGGAAATTTATGTTTCGATATTTGTATTTCGAGGCTCAGCGCTGCAATCGCCTGGCCCATCGCTCCAGTGAGGTGACCAGATTGCCGATATGTGCGCGGGTATCCTCGTCACCGAGCCTGCCATCGCCGTCGAATTTTGTGTGCGCCGAGGCAATCATCACTTCCGGCTTGTTCACGAAATGCGCGTCCAGGTAGATCAGGATCCGGCGCAGGTCATACTGTGCCCGCGCGCCCCCGAACAGGCTCATACTTGCGCTCATCACGGCCACCGGTTTGTCGGCGAACGGCTGTGGGTCGAGCCGTGACAGCCAGTCGATGGCGTTCTTGAGTACGCCGGATACCGAGTAGTTGTATTCCGGGGTCGCGAACAGGATGGCATCCGCCGCCAGAATCTGCTGGCTGAGCGTGGCTACCGGAGCGGGTATCTCCCGGTCCTTCAGATCCTGGTCGTACAGGGGAATCTGTGACAGGTCGCCGAAGGTGAAGTCTGCGGTGTCTCCAGCCAGTTCGGCGGCAGTGCGCAGGGCTGCGGAATTGAAGGAATCCTTGCGCAGGCTGCCGCTGATACCGAGAATTTTGAGTGCCGCTGCGGGCATGGGCGCTACCTCGAAGTCTGTGGAAAACTTTCAAGATAGCAGGCGCTCGGTGCTAGCGAAGGCGGTTTGGGCGCGCGGGACTATCGACCGGAAATCTTTGCGGTGCTGTTGCGCACGATCAACTTGTGGGGCACGGTTTCCGGCCCGCGCTCGTCGCTGTTGCCGTCGATGATCTGGCACAGGCGGCGCATACTGCGTTCACCGATTTCCTCTGCGGGCTGGGCGATGGTGGTCAGCGGCGGATCGGTGATTTCCGCATAGCGGATATCGTCGAAACCAATCACGGAAATATCCTGGGGCACCTTGAGTCCGGCGCTTTTGATTTCGTGCAGGGCGCCCAGGGCCATTTCGTCGTTGGCGCAGAAGATTGCGCTGGGCCTCTGTTGCAGCTGCAGCAACTGGCGGGTGGCGCGGCGGGCGCCGTCGATGGTCTGCTCTCCTTCCACTACCCAGTCCTCGGCTATTTCCAGGCCGGCCGCGCCCATGGCATTGCGGTAGCCCTGCTCCCGGTCATGGGTCAGCAGCGAGTCCCGCTTGCCGGCGATAAAGGCGATGCGCTGGTGCCCCAGCTGGATCAGGTAATCGGTACCCTCTGCCGCCGCCGCGACATTGTCGACCCGCACGCTGGGGAAGCGGATTAGCTCTCTGGTCACGCTCTCCAACCCGAGTACCAGCGGCGGATGGGTTTTGCCGCGGCTGCCGCGCTGGGCTTCGGGTTCGCTGAATGGCGAGATACTGGCGAGCAGCAGAATGCCGTCCGCCTGTTTGGAAAACACCAGGTCGGTGTACTCGTCGAATTCGTGGGAGTTTGACTGGGTATCGCGGATCAGGATGCTGTACCCGAGTTCATCCGCAACCTTCCACACACCGCGCATCACACTCTCGAGAAACGGGTCGCCGATACTGGGCAGTACCACCACGATCAGGCTGGTCTTGCCGCGGCGGAAATTCCGCGCAAGCGCATTGGGTGCGTAACCGATCTTGTCGATTGCCGCCTGTACCTTGTCGCGGGTTTTTTCCTTTACCTGTTCCGGGCTATTCAGGTAGCGGGAAACCGTGGCGGTAGAGACACCCGCGAGTTTGGCGACTTGCTTGATGGACACCGTTCATCCTGTGCTTGGGTACTATTTGGGTACTAGAAAAGGCGACCACGGCAGCGGCGGGCGCGGAAAAACGCATGTTACCGCTTACGCGGTGAAATTGATATCTGGCGCCGGATACAAAAAAGGCCTGCATTTGCAGGCCCAAGAGTGTCATCTGACGTGGGTGAACATCAATCAGCTGAGTGTCACCAGGGTTGATAGTGATACTCAGATGTACTGATTGATCAGGTTCTCATAGAGTTCCTGCTTGCCGCTGGCGGGGCGCGGTTCGCCATTTTCGGCGGCCAGGTTGCGCAGGTCTGCCAGGCTCAGCTTACCTTCGGTAAACGCCTTGCCGTTGCCCTCGCTGAAGCTGGCGTAACGCTGTTCCTTCCAGCTCTGGTAGGGGGACTCGGTGAGAATTTTGTGGGCGATTTCAAGGCCGCGGGCAAAGGTGTCCATGCCGCCGATATGGCCGAGGAAAATGTCTTCCATATCGATGGACTCGCGACGTACCTTGGCGTCGAAGTTGAGGCCGCCGGTTTTGAAGCCGCCATCTGCCAGTACCACCATCATGCCGTGTACCGCATCGTAGATATCGGTGGGGAACTGGTCGGTGTCCCAGCCGTTCTGGTAGTCGCCGCGGTTGGCGTCGATGGAGCCCAGCATGCCGGCATCGGTACACATCTGCAGTTCGTGGGCAAAGGTGTGGCCGGCGAGGGTGGCGTGGTTGGCTTCGATATTGAGTTTGAAATCCTGTTCCAGGCCGAAGTGGCGCAGGAAGCCGATCACGGTCTGGGCGTCGAAGTCGTACTGGTGCTTGGTGGGTTCCATGGGCTTCGGCTCGATCAGGAAGGTGCCCTTGAAACCGATAGAGCGACCGTAGTCCCGCGCCATGGTGAGGAAGCGCGCGAGGTTTTCCTGCTCGAGCCTGGTATTGGCATTTTGCAGGCTGATATAGCCCTCGCGGCCGCCCCAGAACACGTAGTTTTCACCACCCAGTGCCACGGTGGCATCCAGCGCAGCTTTGACCTGGCTCGCCGCGTAGGCCACCACGTTGAAGTCCGGGTTGGTGGCGGCACCGTTCATGTAGCGCGGGTTGGAGAACATATTGGCGGTGCCCCACAGCAGTTTCATGCCGGAGGCTTTCTGGCGCTCTGCGGCCAGCTCGACCATTTTCGCCAGGTTGCTCTCGGTTTCCGCGACGGTGTTGCCTTCCGGAGACATGTCCACATCGTGGAAGCAGTAATAGGGTACGCCCAGTTTGGTGGCGAACTCGAATACCGCGTCCATCCGCTGTTGTGCGGCGGTCATGGCATCGGGTGCGTCGTCCCAGGCAAAGGTCTGGGTGTCGCGGCCGAAGGGGTCGGATCCCTTGCCACAGAAGGTGTGCCAGTAGCACACCGCGTAGCGCAGGTGCTCTTCCATGGTCTTGCCGCCGATGACCTTGTTGGCATCGTAGAACTTGAATGCCAGCGGGTTATCGGACTCGCGGCCCTCAAATTTGATCTGGCCGATTTCGGGGAAGTATTCCTTGTCGCCGATAAAAAGATTTCTGCTCATAATTCTCTCCAGAATTTTCTGAATATTTATTGAATTTGCGGATACTGCTGGCTGAGCAGATCCAGAAAGTTTTGATACAGCGCTTGATACGCCGTTACGTTTTCGGCGATTGGTGTGCAGCCCATGGCCTCGTCCACCGCCAGGTGTTCATCTATCAGTGTTGCCAGGTCGTCGCCGCCGCTGGCCCACAGCACCTGCATGGCGGCGCCGAACGCGGCGCCTTCCTGTTGTGCCGGTACTTCCACCGGCAGGTTGAAAATGTCCGCGACCATCTGCCGCCAGTGCGGGCTTTTGGCCCCGCCGCCGGTGAGGCGGATGGCAGTGAATTGCTGGCCGGCGCGGGCAAAGGCATCGAGGCCGCGGCGCAGGGTAAACGTGGCCCCTTCCATGGCCGCGCGATACAGGTTCTCCGCGATCATGTTGGTGTCGCTGATGCCGTGCAGGCTGGCGCGGGCGTGGGGCAGGTTGGGAATGCGTTCGCCGTTATAGAACGGCAGTGCCTGCAGGCCGCCGGCACCGGGTTTGGATTCGGCCAGCAGTTGTTCGCACTCCTCGATGGACTTGCCCAGCGCCTTGCGCGTGCGTTCCGTGGCCACGGTGCAGTTCATGGTGCACAGCAGCGGCAGCCAGCCGCCGGAAGAGGAACAGAACGCCGCCAGGTCACCGTCGGGGTCAATCGCGGGGCTGCCGCTGTGGGCAAACAGGGTGCCGGATGTGCCCAGGCTCAGGGTCAGCACACCGGGGGAGACCGAACCGGTGCCGAAGGCGGCCATCATATTGTCACCACCGCCGGTGGATACCTTGATGCCCGAGGGCAGTCCGAATTGTTCTGCCACCTGTGGGCTCAGGGGGACGGTGGCGTTTGCCTCCAGTAGCGGTGGCAACAGGGGCAGCAGATCGCGCTCGGGGTCGATGGCCGCGAGCATTTCGCGATCGTATTCCCGGCGCAGGATATTCAGGTAACCGGTACCGGAAGCATCCCCGAATTCGGTGAAGATTTTCCCGGTGAGATGGAAATTAAGGTAATCGTGTGGCAGCAGAATATGCGCGAGCGCCGCGTAGGCCTCGGGATTATTTTTCTTCAACCACAATACCTTGGATGCGGTGTAGCCGGGCATGATCGGGTTGCCCACCGCGTCGATACAGCGCGCTTGTGCATTTTCATTGCCGCCAAAGCGCGCGGTGATTTCCTCGCACTCGGCAATGGTGCTGGTATCGCACCACAGTTTCACCGGCGCCAGTACCTCGCCGGCTTTGTTCAGCGGGACAAAGCCGTGTTGCTGGCCGGAGACCCCGATACCGCGCACGCGGGATTTGATCTGTGTGGGCAGTTGCTCCATGCACTGGTGCAGGGCATCCAGCCACCACTGGGCGATCTGTTCGCGGCTGCCGTCGTCGCGGCTGATCAGCTCCAGCGGTGCCGCGCTCACATGCAGGATTTCCTTGCGCTCGGCATCGTAGGCCAGCAGTTTCAGGCTCTGGGTGCCGGCATCAATGCCGAGGTACACGCTCATTGCATCACCTCCGCAACACACTTGCTGCGCGCCGCGAGCTGTTGCTCCAGCGCGATCTGGTCCACCACAAACTTGCGGATGCCCTCGCCGAGTTTCTCGTGGGCCATGGCATCGTCGTTGTGCTGGAAGCGGAATTCGCTTTCGCGGATGGGCGCCGAGGATTCGCCGGTGCGGGCCGCCGGTGTCAGTGCCCGCGGCAGATCGCCGCTGTCATCTGCCAGCTGTGCCAGCAGGTCGGGGCTGATGGTGAGGCTGTCGCAGCCGGCCAGCGCCTCGATCTGTCCGGTATTGCGGAAACTGGCGCCCATCACCGTGGTGTCATAACCGTTTGCTTTGTAGAAGTCGTAGATGCGCCGTACCGACTGTACGCCGGGATCGTCTGCGGGGGCATACGCCGTGGCGTCGGTATTCTGCAGATACCAGTCGAGGATGCGGCCCACAAACGGCGAGATCAGGGTGACACCGGCATCGGCACAGGCGCGGGCCTGGGCGAAGCTGAACAGCAGGGTCAGGTTGCAGTGGATGCCCTCGCGCTCGAGGATTTCAGCGGCCTTGATGCCTTCCCAGGTGGAGGCAATCTTGATCAGTACCCGCTCCGGCGCCACGTCCATTTGCGCGTACAGGTCCATCAGCCGCCGCGCCCGTTCCAGGGTGGCAGCGGTGTCGAAGGACAGGCGTGCATCCACCTCGGTGGAGATGCGTCCCGGGACTATCTGCAGGATTTCGTTGCCGATCCTGGCGGCGATGCGGTCGACGCACAGTGCGGTCTGTTCGCTGCTGCTGCCGCCCTGGCTGGCGGCCCAGGCGATGGCCTGGTCGATCAGCGCCTGGTATTCCGGCTGCTGTGCCGCTTTCAACAGCAGGGAGGGGTTGGTGGTGGCATCCAGCGGGGTGAACTGGCGGATGGCGTTGATATCGCCGGTATCCGCAACCACAGCGGTCATTGCCCGCAGCTGACTGAGCTTGTCCATGATTGTTATCGCTATCCCATCTATCGCTTTGCCGCTTCCCGGATCTGGTGTGGCAGCAAAATGTAAACGTTTTCATTTTGTGACTAGTGTGCCCCAGTCCTGTCGGGAATACCAGTGGCTGGTAGCGGGAGTTTTCTGAATTGTCAGTCGATTATGTTTATCAGTTGTTGTGTATTGATAGATTTATGTTATCTGTCCGAGAGAAACATTTGATTTCAACGTTGGCTGGATCATCCCTATCTTTACCCCCGTAGCAACAATCTGTCAGGGAGAAATGTGATGACCAAACATGAAGCCACGCCCCGGGTAACCGGTGAGATCGAATGCAACTACTCAAACAACTATTACGGTGATCAGGTATGTGTACTGAAAAAGCAGTGACCACCATGGTGACAGCCGTGCTGCTCAAGGCGTTGAGTGCGCGGGTGGGTCAGGCAGAGGTCGATTGAGATTGGGCTGGCTGGTGGGCTGTTAAAGCCGCGGCCAGATGAACGTTGAATAATCAGTCATGGCGGCCATGTGTTAAATTGTCCGGATCGGCGCCGGTGCCGGGAATCCCCGATACCGGCGTTTTCCTGTGGAACAGCCTGACGATCTGAATATGAAGTTACGCCACCTCTATGCCGCGGCAATAGCCGCTCTCATGGTCCTCCTCTCCGCCTGTTCCGGGCCGGAATCCCCGCAGGAGGTTTCCGCGGCATTCTGGGATGCGGCGGTACGCGACGACAGGTCCGACGTCGTCCGCTATTCCACCCTCGACAGCCCCGAGCGCTATGACGCATTTGCAACGGACTGGGGTAGCTATCAGCCGAAGTGGGGGCGGGTGATCATCGACGGCAATGAGGCCAGTGTGGCGTCCCAGCTGTCCAGCCCGGAGGGCGCGCGCACGCGCTCTTTCACCACCTATCTGGTACAACGGGATGGCGTGTGGCTGGTGGATTACCAGCGCACCGGGATGAGTTTAAAGGGCGGCGTATTCGGCGACCTGTTGAGCAAATTCGATCTGTTCAGCAAAGATCTGTCGCAAGAGTTCGAGCGCTCGGCGGACGAGGCCGGGGTGCAGATGGACCAGATGCTCGACGAGCTGGAGCATGCCGGCAAAGAAATGAGCGAGCAGGCGTCAGAGGCCCTGGAGAAGTATTCCCAGGAGCTGCAGCGGACCATGCAGGAGCTGGACGAGTCCATGCAGCGGGCGCTGGAAGAAAGTGAGCAAGAGCGCAGGGAAGAGCGCAGGGAAGAGCGCGAGAAAGAATTGCAGGAGAAAGGTTCGCGGGAGGAAATTCCGTCAGAGCCGAAATCCGAGCCAATTTTTATCTGACTTTTTAAATATAAAAATAAGAATGTAATCACAAAATGTGATGACCTACGGCGCCTGCTTCAGTTTTACGAGCGGGCTGCCGGTTCACAGTTGGCTAGGCTTTTTGCTGGGTTTCGCCAACAAAGGTCACCGTCATGCATTATGCTCTCTGTTTGAAACTTGTTGCGGGTCTGGTCATTGGTGCCAGCCTGGCAATCAGTGCCGTTGCCGCCGATAAGCCGAAACCGGCAACCACCGCCACCAAGGCCGCCAACAGTGCTCTTTTAAAAGACCTGCCTTTCTCCGATAAGACCTCGTTTGAGCAGGCGCACAAGGGATTTATTGCGCCGCTGCCCCAGGCCGCGATCAAGGGCAAGCAGGGCAACATGATCTGGGATCCCAAGCAATACAGCTTTATCAAGGAAGGGGAACCGGCGCCGGACACGGTCAACCCCAGCCTGTGGCGGCAATCCCAGCTGATCAATATTTCCGGGTTGTTCGAGGTCGCCGACGGTATCTACCAGGTGCGCAACCAGGACCTCTCGAACATGACCATTGTCGAGGGCAAGTCCGGCCTCACCATCATGGACCCGCTGATTTCCGCCGAGACGGCCAAAGTCGCACTGGATCTGTATTACCAGCACCGGCCGAAAAAGCCGGTGGTGGCGGTGATCTACACCCACAGCCATGTGGATCACTATGGCGGCGTGCGCGGGGTAGTGGATGAGGCTGATGTGAAGTCCGGCAAGGTCAAGATTTATGCGCCGGTGGGCTTCCTCGAGGCCGCGGTGGCGGAGAATGTAATGGCGGGCAATGCCATGAGCCGGCGCGCCAGTTACATGTACGGCAACCTGCTGCCGCCGGACCCGAAGGGCCAGGTGGGTACCGGGCTCGGCTCGACCACTTCTGCCGGTACCGTAACCCTGATTCCACCCACGGACATCATCAAGGAAACCGGCGAGACCCGTGTGATCGACGGGCTCAACTACGAGTTTCTGTACGCGCCGGGCAGCGAAGCACCCTCGGAAATGCTGTTCTATATCCGAGAGAAAAAAGCGTTGAATACCGCCGAGGACTCCACCCATACCCTGCACAACACCTATTCCCTGCGCGGCGCCAAGATTCGCGACCCGCTGGCGTGGTCCAAGTACCTGAACCAGGCGATGGACATGTGGGGCGATGAGGCGGAAGTGATGTTCGCCATGCACCACTGGCCGGTGTGGGGCAACAGGGAGCTGAACAAACATATCGGCCTGCAGCGGGACATGTACCGCTATATCAATGACGAAACCCTGCGCCTCGCCAACCAGGGTTACACCATGGTGGAGATAGCGGAAAAAATCGAATTACCCGAAGCGGTTGCCAAGCACTTTTCCAACCGCGGCTATTACGGTTCGGTCAATCACGATGTAAAGGCCACCTATGTGCTGTACCTGGGCTGGTTTATCGGCAACCCCGCCACCCTGCACGTACTGACCCCGGTGGATGCCTCCAAACGCTATGTGGAAATGATGGGTGGTGTGGATGCGCTGTTGAAGAAGGCCAAAGCCTATTACGACAAGGGCGAATACCGCTGGGTGGCGCAGGTGGTGAACCACGCGGTATTCGCCGACCCGGGCAACCAGGCGGCGAAAAACCTGCAGGCGGATGCGCTGGAACAACTCGGTTACCAGGCGGAAAGCGGACCCTGGCGCAACTTCTATCTGACCGGCGCCAAGGAGCTGCGCAATGGTGTTGCCAAGCTGCCGACGCCCAACACTGCCAGTCCGGATACCGTGCGCGCTATGGATCTTGACCTGTTCTTCGACTTTCTCGCCATGCGACTCAATGGACCCAAGGCGGCGGGCAAGCGCATCGTGATCAATATGGATTTCACTGATTCCGGTGAAAAATACAAACTGGAAATGGTTAACGGCGTGCTCAACCACACTCCGAAACGCCAGGCGAAAGATGCCGATGCCACCCTGCAACTGACCAGGGAAACCCTCAATAATATTGTGCTCAAGCAGGTATCCCTGAAAGATGCCATTTCCGGCGGCAAGGTCAAGGTCGCCGGTAGTGAGGCCAAGGTGAGCGAATTGATGTCCTACGTCCAGGACTTTGACTTCTGGTTCAATATCGTTACACCGTGACATTGTTATCAGTCGGCAAAAAATATCGGCGCCCATGCGCCGATATTTTTTGTGCCGCGACAGTCGCTTGTACAGCCAAAAGATTCAGGCGCTGGAAAAACAGACGCTTGTGTCAACTCGCGAATCTGGAGGAATTTTCCGGTTCTCCTAGACTCCATGGGTGAAAAATATAACGCGAAATGGATCTTCGCTGGCGGGCGCAATGGGTACCTTGTTGCTTGCTGTCGGCGCCGCCACTGCCACAGCCGGCAGTGTTTCCCTGCAGCTGGAAAACGATTCCTTCGATGGCGCCAGTGACGCCTACTACACCCAGGGGTTGCAACTCACCTATATCCCGGATACCCCCGTTTCCTGGCCCAGAAAAATTCTCCCGAAATATTACGCACAGCGGGAAATTCATACCCGGTTTTCCCTGGGGCAGGCAATTTTTACTCCCTACGAAATCGAAAAAACCGAGCTGATCGAAGATGATCGACCCTATGCGGGCTGGTTGTATCTGAGTGGTGGGTTGCACACCAAACACCTTTCCCCGGAGCGCGGCCTGTACAGTGCCGAGCGCCTGGATCTGAACCTGGGGATTGTCGGGCCCTCGGCGGGCGCGGAGCAGACGCAGCGCTGGACCCATCGCATGCTGGATACCTACGACGTCAACGGCTGGCACAACCAGTTGCGGGACGAGCCGACGTTGATGGTCAGTTACGCGAGAAAGTGGGCGCTGATCCGCGCGCTGGGCAATTCCGGCACCGGTTGGGAACTATCCGCACGGCTGGGCGGCAGTGCCGGCAATGTCACCACTCAACTGGCAACCGGGCTGGGGCTGCGGCTGGGCAACAATCTTTTTGCCAGCGCCGGTGTCAGCGGCCTGCAGCCGACTACCGTTGCACCTGATTTCAGCGGTTCCTCTGCACCGGGCAGCTGGTTCCTGTTTGCGGACTGGCAGTTGCGGTTTGTGGACCGGGATATTTTCCTCGATGGCAACAGCGACAAGGCAAGCCACGGTATCGAGAAAGAGCCGCGGGTTGCGGAGCTGC
Source organism: uncultured Microbulbifer sp. (assembly GCF_913055755.1). Lineage (GTDB taxonomy): Bacteria > Pseudomonadota > Gammaproteobacteria > Pseudomonadales > Cellvibrionaceae > Microbulbifer. The sequence goes on along the minus strand of NZ_CAJXKH010000001.1, from coordinate 18,263 downwards.
GCTTCGGCGGTGTCTTTACCGCGGACCGCTACTGCTTCACCCTGTACCACGCGCGCCGCTCACAGGAATTCGTGGGGCAGTACGAGAATGCGAACTTCTCCGGACTCGGCCTGACGGTTTCTTTCTGAAGCCTTGTATTGCGCTTTCGCGCAGCCACTTTCTCCCGCACATAAAAAAGCCCCGACCACAAGGCCGGGGCAACAAGAGTGGAGATCTGCCACCACTTTAGCGATGGCTTGTTTCACACAGGATCAGATGTGTCTTCTGCGCAGCAGTCCGGCGATCAGGCCGAGCAACAGGAAGCCGAAGCCGGCGGAGCCACCGCTTTTCTTCTTCTCCGCAACCCGGTCGATGGTCAGGTGGAGCTGTGAAGTGACGCTGAACTCGCCATCGCTCGCGCTCAATTCGAAAACGGCGGTGCGATCCGTGTCCACTTCCGGCAAGCTCAGTGCAAAGTTGCCGTCACCCTCATGGTTGATGTCGACCGCGGGGCCGCTGGTCTGCACCAGGGTGTAGCTGAGTTCATCGCCGTCTGCATCGGTGGCGTTGGCGCTGAAGTTCAGTACGCTGCCCATGTCGCCGGTCAGGCTGCGGGCACCGGCGATTTCCGGCGCGTGATTGCTGTTGCTGACAGTGAATTCGCCTTTCTGACTGGAGAAGCCCTCGCGCTCGGTATCCAGTGTCCAGTGAACAGTAAACTCACCACTCTTCGGTTCCGGCTGCGCCAGTTTCACCACGGCAGTGGCACCTTCGGCGCCGGCGGCCACGGTAATGCTGACGGTGTCACCGCTGGCACTGGCCTGGGCCTCGCCTTCAGCGGATACATCGCTGATTGCCAGCTCCGCGTCGCTGTCGAGAGTCACCTGGTAGGTGACATCTTCCGCGGTGCCATTGGCCGGCAGGGTGATGGTGACCACAGCTTCCTGCCCGCGCGACAGCTCCGGCTGGGTGGCCACAATCTGTGCCTCGGGTGCGGTGCGGTTGATCTTCACTTGGGTGTTGCCCACCGCGCGCGTGGCGCTGCTGGAAACCCGGTCGAAGAATTCCAGGTTGCCGTAGTAGACGCCCTCGCCGAGGTCGCCGACCCAGTTAAGGCTGACATCCACCAGGTCGTAGGGGTTCAGGTAGCTGCTTGCCATGCGCGCGGTCGCGTCCTGGGTCTCACTGCTCGGGCTCATTACCACGTCGAGACGCACGCTGTCGGTTTCCGCATCGCTGCCCTTGTAGTTGTGCACCAGTACCCAGTAGCGACCGGTGCCCGCGGCAAAGCGACAGGACTCATCGACACTGAGGGTAGTGGCACACACCTGGCTGATCTCCACGACTTGCGGAATACCGTCGTTGTTGCTGTCCTGACCAACAAACAGGTCGACGTCTTTGGCGGTGGTGTCGCCAACGATGACGCGCAGCTCGCCATTGCCCTCGGGAACGTCGATGTACTGGATTGCGGTACCGTCACCGAGGTCGTCAAACGGCGATGCGCTGTCCGTGTCCGCAGCCAGGGTCAGCGGGTAGCTGGTGGCCCGTTGCAGGGGGGCGGCAACAACCATGGCGTTGCCCGGGTAGCGGAACTGGGCCTCACCAACATTCACCTCACCGCGGCTCCAGTAATGGTCCCGCGACATGTTTTCCGGAATGCCCGCAATCATCGGCTTGATCGCTACCGGCATGGACAGCGCGGGGCTCTCGTGCGTCGGGTTGAGCTGCACCCGCAGGAAGCTCCAGTCTTCGCTCACGCGCTGCGCCACAGTCGCGGTGAACTTGACGGTGACACTCTCGCCGGCGGCGATATCAAAGCTCGAGGGCGAGGCGCTGAGGGACAGGCCATCGATATCCCCGGCAACCGAAACATCCCAGTTGCCGTCTTCCGTTGCGGTAAAGGTGCGGCTCCAGGTACAGGTTCCCGGGCACTCGCTGTTGCTCAGGTAGGGCATGTTGAGTGTGGTGTAGTCGCCGCGGTGGTCGGAGCTCACGGTCATGTAGTCGGCAATGGGCACGTCCATGATCAGGCCGGCCTGGACGGTCTTGTCCACCTGCAGGCGGCCGGAACCGGTATCGAAATAGCCCGCGCTGCTGACGTTGCCCGCGTCGTCCCTTTTGGTGACTGTCGCGTCTGCGGTCAGCATCATCGCCGACTGGATTTCTGCCGGGGTCCAGTCCGGGTGCACCTGGTGTACCAGTGCTGCGGCACCCGCCACATGCGGGGAGGCCATGGAGGTCCCGCTCAGGAAGCTGAAATCGGCGGGCGCTGCGCCGTCGCCGTGGAACGGTTGTTCATCGGAATAGGCCGCGTAGACGTCTACACCGGGTGCGGAGATGTTCGGCACCATCACACCCGGGCGCGCCGCGTAGGGTCCACGGGAGGAGAAGCGGGCCATCTCGTCCGCGAGCGCGGGTTCGTACTGGGGCTTGCCGGCGCCGATGGTGAGCATGGGTACGTCGCCCGCCGCGCGGGTGGTGTTCATCCAGTCCAGCAGGGCCTGTCCATCGGCCCGGTTGAGCAGGGCACCGGCAACGTAGTCGTACCGGATCGCCGCCATGTTCTGCTCGGATTGGGCGGTGGAGCGGATAATGATTCCGCCGATGCGATTGGTGAAGGTATTGCGAATGTTGCTCAGTTTTTCCACCAGCGGAATTTCGCCGCGGTCGCACACGACGATCTTGTCTTTCCAGGCGTCGCTGAGGGGATCGATGAAAGACACACTCTGGTCGCACAGGGCCATGTTGTTGCCATTGCGGTCCTCGAAGTCGCCAGCGTAAACCACTTCGGTGGGGGTCAGTACGGTATTGGTTCTGCCGGGGTTGGCCAGGTCCATGACATAGATGTCTGCGTAGCCGTCCACCGGCTCGAAGGTGGCCCCCATCTCACTGCTCCCGGCCACATCGTGCACCCAGGTGCGCTGGTGGGTGCTGGCACCGACGGTAGTGGTCCAGGGGGAGTTGTTACCGGTGGTGTAGGGGCCGGGACCGGCGTTACCGGCGGAGGCGGCGACAAAAATACCGGCCTCGCGGGCGCTCAGGAAGGCAATATGGCTGACATCGGACCAGGGATCGGCCTGTGCACCGGTGGGGCCGATGGAATAGTTGATCACGTCCACGCCATCCTCGATGGCCTGTTCCACGGAGGCCACGGTGAGGCTGGGGTAACAGCCGTTGTTGTCACATACCTGGTAGGCAATGATATTGGCATGGGGCGCGACACCGGAAATTTGCGGCAGCAGCGAGCCGCTTTCAATGCCGTCGCCCACCGCTTCGCCCACGCTGGGGCGCAGCACCGGGACGTCGAGCAGGATATTGCCGCCGGCGGTGGAGGCGGTGTGGCTGCCGTGGCCGTTGTAGTCTTCGCCGTTGGCCGCGCGCAGGCCGTCGTAGTTGGCGGTGATGGCGTCGAAACTGTACACCCCAATCAGCTTGTCGTTACACAGGCTCGCATCGATCTTACAGTCGCCCAGGTAGTTGCCGGTCCCCAGCGGGTTCTGCACGGTGTAGCCGTCGCCTCCGGTGGCGGCAAAGGCGGCGTTGTCGGTGTTTACGCCGGTATCGAGAATGCCGATGACCACACCCTCGCCCATGGCGCCGTCAACGCCGGTGGCGCTGCCATCCCAGATGGCGCCGGAGCCGATGTGATCGGGTCCGTTATCAAGGTGCAGCTGGTTGGGCACTTCCTTGATCACGCGCATCACCTGCGGCTGCTTGAGCAGCTCCTCGGCTTCTGCCGGTGTCAGGTCGAGCACCATGCCGTTGTAGGCCAGGTCGAATTTCAGCACGGGCTTCAGTTCGCGACCCAGTGCCTTTTTGGCACCGTTCATGAACGTGGCCTGGTGTTTATTCACCTGCTGGCGATAGTTCGTCATGGCGGAGGTTTTCAGCGCGGCCTGCATGACCGCGGCAGGCTTTTGTGGACTGCGGAATTTTTTCAGGCCGAGAATGCTGAAGCCGTTCTCTTTTTCCAGCAGTTCCGACGCGTGCAATGCCGCGGGCTTGTCCACCAGCTGCACCATATAGCGGTTGCGGCCGGAGGCGTCGCTGGCGACCTCGGCTTCGGCATTGATGATGTGGTTCACTTTGTGCTGCCAGCCAAACTGTTTGCTATTTTCGGCAGCGTGCGTGGCGCCGGTCATGCCGACCGCGACCGCCATGGCAATAAAAGATTTCTTAAACATTATTAGTTCCCGGGCTCGAATTAAATGGACTTGCCGAAACGGCGGCGTACGAGTGCGGCCAGGCCCAGCAGAAGTACAGCCGCTGAGCCGAAGCTGCCGCCGCTCTTTTTCTTCTCGTTGGACTCTTCAGGTTGGTTGACCGAAAGCTTGAAGTTTTTGCTGAACACTTCGCCGTTGGCATCTTCCGCAGTCAGGGTGAACTCCACGGTACCGGTGGAGAGTGGTGCGGTGCCGGTCAGGGTGCCGTCCGAGGATTCGGTCCACACGGTGTCTGCCCCTGCGGTTTTCGCCCAGCTCAGGAAGTAAGGCGCTTTAGCACCGGAGATTTCCGGGGAGAAGCTGAAACTCTCGCCGACGGCCACGCTGGCGTCGCCGCCGCTGATGGATGGTGCAGAGGTGTTGGCAACGAGAATGTCCACGCTGGTGCTGGCCTGTTGCATGCCATCCAGTACGGTGAGGGAGAAGCTCAGCAGGGTGTCAACCGCTACATAGTCGGTGACAACGGTCAGCTCGGCGCCGTTGCCGGTGAACTCTACTGCCGGGCCTGCGGTTTGCTGCCAGTGCATTTGCAGCTCGCTACCACTGGAGAGAATGTCCGCGATCATGGTGACCGATTCGGTCTCGTCTACGGTCTGATCGGCGATAGGCGCGATCGTGGGTACAACACTGTGCGGCGCGCGGATTTTGATGGTGCTTGTGCCCACCCGGCTGCTGTCGCTCACATCCTGGACCTTGACCTTCAAAGGGACCGTTTCCAGCAGCAGGTGAGCGGTACCGACATCCAGCTGCAGGTCGGTATCGCTGCCGTTCAGTGCCAGGTCGACCAGGCTGGAATTGCTTTCAACCATGTTGTCGTGCGCACTGCCGGCGTTGTCCAGCACTTTCAGCTCGAGGGTCTTGTGCTGGCCCGGAGACAGGGTGGCAACCGGCCTTTTTTCGACCAGAATATCTTCGCTTACACCAGAGAGGCCTTGCCCATCGAAATTGACAAGTTTCACTGGCCCGGTACCGTTTTCTCTGCCCGCGGTATAGGCGAACACCGGCTGGCCGAAGATGGTGCGGTCGTATCCTCCACCGGAACCCATGGCGATAGCGCCATCGGTAAACGCAACCGGCTCCCCAACCGGGGCACCATTTGCGGGATCGAACACCTGGGTGAACAGTGCGTAGGTCTGTGCGGTGATCTTTTCCTCTGCGTAGGTAAGGTTCAGGCTGTCGTCCTGATTCAGCGACAGGGCGGTTTTGGTGTAGCCCCGGAACCACTGGTCCTGGTAATCGGCGCGTGTTTCCAGGACGCGCCACGGAAGCAGTGTGGCGGGCTCGGTGGAGCCGTCTTCACTCCAGATAAATTCACCGTCGGCAGAAATGGCGGCGCCACGTACCCCTGAGTACGGCTGCACCGAGCCCTCTTCGTCATAGTCGGTCTTGGAAACGACCCAGGTGACGTAAGCGGTGTCGCCGTCATAGGCCAGTGACGTGGAGCTATTGCCGAGGTGGTCGCCGGAGATACGAAGACCCTGGCCCGGGAATTTTTTGTCGCCGTTTGCGTATACCTGTTGCAGCATCACATACGACTCGCCGATGCCGAGGATGTGGTACCAGCTCATCACCAGGCCGCCTTCGCCATCCGCGACGATCTGTACCGCACGGCCGTTATTGATCGGGTGAGAAAAGTTGCCACCGGAAGTGATCGCCAACGGCTTGCTCCACATGGGGCTGCCGTCTGCCAGTGCATATTTCTGTACATAGTAATGGGACTGTGTCGTGCCTACCTGCTGCCCCACTTCCAGAAGCACGAGCACGCTGTCGTCCGTCACTATCGGTTTGGTGACGGTGGTGTAGCGCCCATCGATTTGAATATCCTGATTCCAGAGTACATTGCCGTCTTTATCGAAAAGCGCCAGTGCCCCGAAAGCATCTTCTATACGTGACGGCCCTTTGGCCCAGGCAACCGCCATGACCGTCCCGTTGGTAGCCATAGACAGGCCGCCGCCGTTCGATTCAAAGGTGTTGTCCGGGGTCAGGTTCAGAGGTGTCTCCCAGCCCGGGGTGCCGTCGCGGTTAATTTTCGCAATCTGGACTGTACTTTCTACGGAGGGAATGGTGCCGGGAAAGACATCGTTTGCGATATAGGCGTTGCCTTCGTCATCGGTAACCATGTCGTAGGCAAAGGTGTATTGCTTGTCTGTATCAAAGATCAGCTGTGGGGATTCCCAGCTCTGGTTACCGTTGGCATCGTAGTGTTGCAGCCAGATATCAAAGCCATTGGCGGTGGAGTCGCACGGACCCAACCAGGGACGGCAGAAATATACTCCGTTGCGGTAGCTGACATATATGCCACCGTCTTTTTCCGCGGTGACCAGGGGCAGGGTGCCGCTGTCAGTGACTTCAATGGCGCTGGTGGCGGGCTCGCTCGACCACTGGGCGTAAACCGGTGCCGAGGCGGCGGTGGCCATGGCAATGGCCAGGGCTAAAGATTTTTTGTGAGGCAAAATGATGACGCTCCCTTTAACGTTTTTTTATTCGGTGGTTCTTTATAGGGAGCCAGGCGGGAGGCAGCTATTGGGCCTTTTTCGGATTTTTATCAGACTAAAGTCTTAGGTCTGTAGATGCGGAGTGAAACTTTGCGGTCGTTGCGCCAAATCTGTACAGGAATCGCGGAAAAATCCTGAGCTGCGCAAAATTAGTGCGGTAGTGGCGGTCAGTTTTTGTTCGAGTGTCAGATCAGTTGGACTCGTCGCTCAGCAGAAGTGCGGCCTGGGTGCGGTTACTGACACCGAGTTTGGAAAATATGGCGGTGATGTGCGTCTTGACGGTTTTTTCCGAGATGTTGAGCCTTTCCGCAATCTCTTTGTTGGTGTGACCAGCGGCGATCAGATGCAGTACCTTGAACTGGCTGGGGGTGAGGCTGGCGAGGCGTTGATATGACTCGGGTTCCGGGGATACTGCCTTCGGCTCCGAGTATTCATAGCAGCCCTCGAGAATTTGTTCGACTACCTCGAACAGGGTGGCCGGTGCCGCGGACTTGGAAATGAAGGCCGCCGCACCGAGAGCCAGGCACTGATTGCGCTCTGCCAGGTCGTCGTGGGCGCTGACCACGATGATCGGCAGTTCTGGGAAATGGCGGCGCAGGAAGTACAGTCCACTGTTGCCGGAACTGCCGGGCATCAACAGGTCCATCACCAGCAGGTCCAGATCGTCGGCACTGCTGTTGAGCACGTCGAACAGGTCGAGGTAGTTGTCAGCGGTGGTGACCTCGGCGTCGGGGAGCTGCCGTGTGAGCCCCGTCACCATAGCCTCCAGGTACAGCGGATGGTCGTCTGCGACGAAAATGCGAGCGCTGGGCTTCAAAGCTGACTCCTATTGGCCTGATGCAGTATCCACATGAGCTTACCGATTTTTAGGGGTTTGGGCAGGAAGAACACGTCGCGCTGCTCGGGCATGCGAGCACGAGCCTCGGGGTTGCCGGACATGTACACCAGGACCTTCGCTCCCTTTAGCCGCTGGCGGTATGCCTCGATATAAGCGAAGCCATCCTGTGCCTGCCCCAGGTCCACATCGGAAAGTATGACATCAAAGTGTCCGGCACTGGCGATAAGTGCCTCCGCAGTGGCAAAGCTGGTGACTTCGGTCAATCGTGCGGAAAGTTGTGTTTCGAGCTGCTTGCGTTGTTCGGGGTCGTCCTCAACCAGCGCCAGCGACACCGCTCGCCGGTCGCGGCTGACCGTCTGCACGGGCTCGGCTACGGGTAGCGTAAAGGTAAAGCGGGATCCGAGTCCCGGTTTGGAGTGCACCTGCAGGTCCATACCGAGCAGGTCGGACATCCCTTTTACCACCGAGAGCCCAAGCCCGGAACCCTGGTAGCGCTGGGTCCAGCGTTTGAACGGCGTAAACAGGGTTTCGCGCATGGCATCGGTTATGCCCGGTCCCTGATCGCTTACGGAAACGACAACCCGCGGTCCTTCGCGAATGGCCGAAATTGTGACACTGGTGTTGGGCGCGCTGATCTTGATCGCATTGTCCAGCACATTGCCGAGAACCCGTCGCAATAGCAGCTCGTCGCTGGCTACCCATAAATCAGCTGCGGCCCGGAGCTCCAGCGTCACTCCCTGGTGCTGGGCAAAGTCCCCGAGTTCGTCGCGCAATTGTTGCAGGAAAGCGTTGAGGTCCAGTGGGGCAATATTCGGTTTGATCACCCGCGCATCCAGGCGTGCGAGTTCTACCACCGAGTCCACCAGTTTTTCCAGGAATGACAAGCTGCTTTCGATACGGTGTCGAAGGGGGTTGGCTGGTTCCTGCTGCACCTGGAATTTGATGAGGTTAATCGGATGCTTGAGGTCATGGCTGGCTGCGGCGATAAACCGGGTCTTGGCGCGGTTAGCATTCTGCGCCTCCTCCTTTTTCTGTTCCAGCTCCTCGGTGCGCGCCTGCACTTCCTTCTCCAACTGGCGGGCGTAATTTTCTTGGCGTTGGCTGCGCTCCACTGCCAGCTCCAGACGCGCGCGATCAGCCCGCAGTTTATTCGCGACAATCAGTGCAATCACGGACAGTGCCGCAAGAATATAGCCGGCAATGGCGAGAGGGGATTCCCAGAACGTTGGTTTGATATCGAGCGAGATTCGACTCAATGGTGCCGACTGCGCGGCGTAATTCCACACCTGCAATTCCACCTGATAGTTCCCTGGGCGCAGGTTGGTCAGAGTCACGAATGAGGATTTCAATTCGCTCCAACTGTCGGACAACGGCAGAATGCGGTATCGATATACTGCCTGTTGCGGCAGCTGCGACGGCACCGCAATAAAGTGCAGACGCAATAGCCCGGGTGAGGTGAGTCGCAACGGCTGGTCGGCGTTGATGCGTTGTGTGGTCTCTTCTGTTTCCAGATAGCTCCAGGTGGCTTTGCCCGGCTGGGTACTGCGGATACTGGTATCGTGCAGCAGGGTGAGGCCGGCGTCACCGCCGAAAAAGGGAATGCCGTCCATTTTTCCGCAGCGGAACTGTGCAAATTCCTGCTCGTGTACCCCCTGCTGACCGGTCAGGATAGCCTGTATCCGGCGCTGCCGGTCGAGAATATTCAGTCCTTTGTGGGTCGCGATTAACAGCCTTCCGCGATCATCCTGCAGGGCGCACACCAGTGTCTGCGACGACAGTGAGTCACTGACCGGTACCCGTGTGATGCGTGGCTGTGAACTGGCGGCTGCGGTCTCGATCTGGAACAGGCCGCGGTTGGCAGTCAGTACGTAGAGCTGTTCGTCGGTCGAGAACAGGTTGATAGCAATGCCCAGTCCCCGATGCTGTAACCATGTTGCCGGTTTGCGCCAATCCTTTTCTATGGACGCGGAGCGCAGGCCATTGTGATAGCTGGCCACGTACAGTCGCCCATCGCGAAACCGCGCAGCGGCGCTGCCCGCAGGAAATGCCTGTTGCCAATGCAATTGCCACCGGCCATCACGCTGCCGGAATACCTGCATTCCCCGGTCGGAGTGGAATATACGGATATCCGCCTGGGGTGAATCGAGGTTGGAAATTTCGTCGTTGCTAAGCCCTGAAAAACGCTGCTGCAGTGGTGTGTAGCGGCCGCTGTCCGGCTCCAGCAGATAGCTTCCCGATGTCAATGAAGACAAGTACAGGCTTTTCCCATCGGTCAGGATGTGTGTTGCCTCGAAGCCTGGCGGATAATAGAAATGCGGACCCGCTCTGAGCCTGCCGCTAACCAGCTGCCACAGACTCACCTGCTCCGCTTCCGCGATGGCCAGCCACTCCTTTCCGCCAAGTTCCACTGTCGTCAGGTCGATCAGGGAATCGGGGAAAGTGTCGCTGTCGGTGTTCAGCGCCTGAATTTTTGTGTACTCCGCGGGTATCCGGTACAGCCCATTGAAGGTACCCACGAAAATATCTCCGAAACGGCTGACCAGAAGGTTGCGGGCAATGTGTGACGCCTGATAAGCGCGGTTTTTGCTGTGGGGATAAATCCAGCGCAGCGTATCATGATCGATGTTGAGGCGGCCGATACCCCGGTCTGTGGCAAAGTAAAGCGTGCTTCCCTGCTTTTTCAGCTGGGCGATATTGTTGCTCGGGAAATTGCCCCGGTGCAGCGAGAATTCCGCGCATGCTGAGCCATCCAGTTGGCAGCGGAAAACGCCCTGGTCGCGGAGACTGAACCAGATGTGCTTGCCGGCGGCTACGGCCGACTTGACTTCTCCCTGCGGAATATCGGGCACAAACGGTTGCACCCGATCATTGCGCAAATTCAGGACGCCAAGCTTGTCGCCTTTTAGTAGCAGGTGATCCGGGGAGACCGGGCGGAAGAAATCGAGGCGGCCGTAACCTGTGGGTAAAGGAACCTGTTGCGCCTGTTCACGCTTCAAGTCGTAGCGATAAAGCATACCATCGGAAAGGTAATACAGGTTGCGGTCATCCGTCTGCAGCAGGCGACTGACCATTCTGGAGGCCTGTGGCAGAGTGAGATGGCGGGTTTTCAATGTGGTGGTATTGATATGATCGATGCCGGCATCGCTCGCCACCCAGAGTGAATTTTCCCCGCCAACTTCCAGATCAAAGATCACCGTGCCCGATATGTAGCGCTCGCGCTGGTCACTTCTGAATACCAGATACTCATTGTTATTGAGAAGATTGAGGCCGTCCTGTGTGCCCACCCACACGCGGCCGTACTGATCTTCCACCAGATCCAGGACGACATTCTGGGACAGGCCGGTATCGCTGCTGATGCGTTGCGCGAGCGGATAGTACGCTTCCGTTTCGGCAAGCACGGGCCGGGAACAAAGACAGCTGAACCCGAAAAGCAGGAAGAGTAGACGTAACAGAATCCAGTACCGTATTTATGGGCGCGTGATCCGCTGATTCAGATATGCGCGAGCATTCCAGTTTAGGACGGGTAACGCGCACAGGGCTTCGATGGCGGTCACCGCTAATGACTTCAGTTTTTGGGCGAGGATGGCGCCGGTTCCGGGCAAAGATATGAACCCCATCGGCTATTCCCCCAGCAGGGCCAGCAGGTCCTCTTTATTGCGGGGCAGGTTGCTGCCCTTGGTGGCATCAAACAGCGCATCCGCCAGTGCCTGCTTTTCCTGTTGCATCTGGTGAATGCGCTCCTCCAGGGTGTCCGCCGCCACCAGCTTGTACACAAACACCGGCTTGTCCTGGCCGATGCGGTGGGCGCGGTCGGTGGCCTGGTTCTCCACCGCGGGATTCCACCAGGGATCCATATGGATCACCACATCCGCCGCGGTCAGGTTGAGGCCGGCGCCGCCCGCCTTGAGGCTGATCAGGAATACCCGCACCTCGCCGTTCTGGAAGCGGTCGATGGCCTGCTGCCGTTTACGGGTCTGGCCAGTGAGTTTGGTGTAGTCGATTTTCTGCGCCTGCAGCTGTTGCTCCACCAGTTTCAATACCTCGGTGAACTGGGAGAAAACCAGAATACTGCGGCCCTCTTCGAGTAGCTGCGGCAGGCTTTCCGCCAGCCATTCCAGTTTGGCGCTTTCCTGGATGCCCGCTGCCTTGTCCAGTTTTACCAGGCGCGGGTCGATGCAGCTCTGGCGCAGTTTCAGCAGGGCGTCGAGAAATTCGATATGGCTTTTCGCCATGCCCTGACGGGCCACCAGCTCGCGGATGCGTTTCTCCATACTGATGCGCACGCTTTCGTACAGTGCGCGCTGTTTGCTGCCGAGTTCCACATACTGGATGGTTTCGGTTTTCGGTGGCAGTTCGGTGGCGACTTCGGCCTTGGTGCGCCGCAACATGAACGGGCGCACCTTGCGCGCCAGCTCGTGCTGCCGGTCTGCATCGCCGCGGCCTTCGATGGGCGTGCGATAAGCTTCGTTGAAACTCTTGCGTCCCCCCAGCAGTCCCGGCAGCGCGAAGTCCATCAGTGACCAGAGTTCCCCCAAGTGATTTTCCAGCGGTGTACCGGAAAGACAAAGGCGGGTGTCGCTTTTGATACCGCGCACACACTCGGCCACTTTGGTGGTGGGGTTTTTGATTGCCTGGGCCTCGTCCAGCACCATCAGGCTGAACTTGCGTTTGTCATAGCGGGCCTTGTCCCGTACCAGCAGCGGGTAGGTGGTGATCACCAGGTCGCTTTTGGCAATTTGCCTGAACGCGGCGTGCCGGTCGGCGCCGTGGATCAGGGTGGCTTTCAGCAGCGGGACAAATTGCGCCGCTTCGTGTAGCCAGTTGCCGGTAAGGCTGGTGGGGGCGACGATCAGAGCGGGCTTTTTCAGTGTGCCGCTTTCTTTCATGTGCTGGATCAGCGCCAGCGTCTGCAGGGTTTTGCCGAGGCCCATATCGTCCGCGAGAATTCCGCCGAAGCCATAGCGCTGCAGGAATACCAGCCAGTTCAGTCCTTCCTGTTGATAGGTGCGCAGGGTCGCGTTGAGATTTTTGGGGGCGGGGATGTTTTCCAGGCCGGAAAAATCCTTCAGCCGGTTGAGCAGTTTGCGGGTGGCGGGCGCCTTGCGCTGGTCGAGATCGGCGAGGCCGGCAAACTGTGCCGCCTGGAATGCGGGCAGGCGTACCCGGTCGTCGAGTTTTTTCTCCCTGAGCAGGTCCAGCAACAGCCCGCGGATATTTTGCAGCGGTCGTGTATCCACGTTGACCCAGTCACCGGCGACGCTGATGGTCATTTCCTCCGGCGCATCCTGTACTAGCCAGTGTTCGATCAGTTCCATAAAGGGTAACTGGCGGCCATCACTCAGGTGCAGGTCGAGGCCGAATTCGAACCAGTTGTGATCGCGGTCGACAAGCTCGATGGAGAAATTCGCCTGCCGGGATGCGAATTGGTAGCTGGGGTCGCTATCGATCACCCAGCCCTGCTGCGCCAGCCCGGGCAGGGCATGCTCTACCAGTTGGCGCCAGCGCTGGGGGATGTCCTGCGGGCTTGCGGAATCCAGCAACCACACCTCCTGCTGCCCACCCAGGTCGTCCGCAATCAGGTACATGTCCAGTTGATGGATCTGTTCGCAGCAGTGGTGCTCCGCTTCGATATCGCGACGGATCTGGTAATAGGTGCCGTCGCGCTCACGGGTCAGCTGCGGTCCCTCAAAGTCGTGGCTGTAGGGTGGCGCGAGTGCAAACCCGGCGTAGTCGAAATGCAGTTTCAGTGCGGGCAGGCGGTAGTGTTCCAGCTCGCAGCCGACCAGGGTAATGTGCGGAGTAAACTCGCTGACATTTTCCAGTTTGGGCTCCACCGGAAGCGGCAGCTGGGATTGCGGAATCTGTTGCCGCAACTGAACCGACATCAATCCCAGGGCCTCATCGCTGACCGGCGGCATGCGCAGCAGGTGCTGTAGCCGCGCGGCGGGCAGCTCGGTGATGATCTCGCCGATGCAGGCATTTTCCATATCCAGATAGCAGGGTGGGGTTACCGGGATCAGCAGCCACTGCTGTGTGGATTCCATGTCTTCAAGCTCCGCCACCAGCTGTTGCTTGCCGTCCGCGGACTGCTGCCACTGCCACGACAGGTTTTTTGCCAGACCGCGGGTAAGGTTGGCTTCGTCAAAATAAAAGCGTCCGCTGGTGAGCAGCAGGTTGAGGGCGCGGTGGCCCTGCTCCCCCACCAGCTCCAGGCGGCCCTGTACGTTGGTGCGCGGTAAAAGCTGCAGGATGGTGACGTCTTCATCCCGTATATGGCTGGGCCTGTTCCAGCCCAGATTGACCATGTCCAGGGAAAAGGGCCGCAGCTGGCTCCAGCTGCCGTCTTTTTTCAGGTAGGCCTTTTTGGTGACCAGTTGTGGGCGCTGCTGCGAATCCTGCTGCAGCAAGTAGAGCAGGTAGTGGCGCCCGTACTCCATTGGCATCGGATCGGTGCGCGGCGCCGGGGGCAGTTCGTCCAGCCAGCGCTGCCAGTCTGATGATGCGGGCGAAGCCGGGCCCGTGCTTATTGCTGGTGGTCTGTCCGGGTGCTCTGCTTCATTGAGCAGCTCCAGCGCCGTCGCCACCGCGTGTTTGCAGTTGAGCCCCACCGGGCAGGAGCAGAGGCCCACCAGTCTGCCGCGGTCCAGATCCAGTTCGACCCAGTAAACGTAGCGCCCGGAGCCCTTGACCCTGCCGTGGTAACAATCCGCTTCCGCGTCGTAATCCACCTCCAGCACGCGCCCGCGGGCGAAATAATCCGCACCGCGCTCGAAGGTGCGGTCGTCGACCATCTTGTGGACGCTGTTGAGGGTAAAGGTGACCAAGTTGGCTCCGTAACGACGTTTGTGCTGGCGTTGTGTGGCAGTCAAACCCTGCACTTTAGCACGCTACGGGGGTTATCGAGAGCTGGCGCACAATGCTTCGATGAGGGTTCGCCAGTGGAGGCTTGCAGGGGTATTCTGCGTCAATCAGGAAAACAGAATTCAGGACTGTATATGTGGATCATGAACACCGCCGGAAAGCTTCGCTTTGCCGCCAATCTGGCCGCGCTGTCAGTACTGCTGTTGACCCTGGCTGCCTGTGATAGGCCGTCAGCATCGAAGCAGGCACCGCTGGAGTCCGAAGTACAGACATTCGAGCGACTGGCACCGGACTGCCAGCAGGCTGAGGACTGCACCTCGGTATCGATCACCCGCGAAGTATTTGCCGGCCGGCCGGCGCTGAATGCGGCGGTAAGTGAGCAGTTACTAATGCAGCTGCAGGGCAACGGTGAAGCAGCGCCCGCCTCTGGTGCTACAAGCCTGGAGCAGGTGGCGGATGCCTTCATCCAGCAGGCCGGCGAAGTGGCGGGAATCTCCGCCGCGCGCTGGCAACTGAGCGGCGACGCCAAGAAGCTCGCCCGGCACGGCAACCTGCTCACCGTGACCATCAGCAGCTATATGTACAGCGGTGGCGCCCACGGTATCCCCGCCACCCACTGGCTCAACTGGGACCTGGCCGCGGACAAGGCAGTGACCCTCGCGGATTTAATCCAGCCCGGGCAGGAACAGGCATTCTGGAAGCTCGCGGAAGAGGCACACCGCAACTGGCTGGAATCGCAGAAACTGGGCGACGACTTCCGCGAGAACTGGCCGTTTGCCCACAGCGAGGATTTCCGCCTGACCGGCGAAGGGCTGAAACTGCTCTACGGCGTTTACACCATCGCGCCCTATTCCATGGGGGAGGTGGAGTTGATGGTGCCGCGGGCGCAGTTGGGTGAAATAGTGCGTGCCGGATATTTGTCGGAGTGAGTAGCGTGTTGCCCCCAGATATACCCCAGCTGCACAACCTAGCAGAGTTCCTTACTTATTACCGGTGAGCGCAGGGAAGTCATTCCCCCACTTGGGTTTGGTAGTGGCAGGTACCGGTGTGCATGATTGGTCAACATGGGATTATTGACGCCGTTGTAATAGGTGCCTCAATATTCCGCTGGGAAGTTGGCGGGGGGAGGACCGAATGATCGCCAGTGATACCAGATCGCTTAAAAAGCTGCTGCAACTGATGACAACCGTTGGCAAAGAAACGGGCCACAGTGACATTACTCTGCACCAGATTAAGGTGCTTCTTTTTGTCGCGCTACGGGATGCGCAGGACGACCCCGCCGATAGTCGTGAGATCTCGGGGGCTCTCCAACTTTCCACCTCAGGGGTTAGTAGAGCCCTGGCCAGCCTTGGAGACTACGGTAGGGGTGGCAGAGGCGGGCTCGGCCTAATTGAACTGCGAGTTGACCCAAACGATCGGCGCCGGAAGCCGGTGATGCTGAGCCGGAAGGGCTTGAAAGTGATGGCAGCGATTTTAGAAGCTGCTGATATACCGCAGCTGCGCAGCCCAGCTGACGTCAGGGAAGAGCTCGGCGGGGACGTATTTTCTGCCTCTGTAGAGTAAACGATAGGCGCCCTGTCAGCTCCGTGAGCTCACCGGAACCTTGCTGAATTGTCGCTCCAGGCATAGGCCCGGGCATGCGCATTGGTTTGGTTTATCACTACTATTGTTGCGGTAATCCGATTGGCGTTTCGTCACAAGCCTGTACCGTAGCTTGACCTAACTACAGCGATTTTGTTAACTCGGTCACGTTGGGGGCTGATAACGCTGAGGGCGTCATCAGCCAGCTGTCCGAGTAAAGAGAGCGCAGGGGAGTAGAAAAAATGAACAAATCACTGCTGTTGCTGTGGGGTGCCTTTCTCCTTTCGGTATCTTCTGTCGGATTTGCCGTGGAGCGCGAGTTTGGAGATTGGTCGTGGGACTACGCCGATGGTGGAACGATCGCCATGACTTTTAGTGATACCGGCAAGGGGCTAGCGCAGGTCTGTAACTTCGGCGACGGGAACTGCTTGTACAAGGTGATGTTCCCTGTGACCTGTGAGCTTGGTGGAACTTACCCGGTACTCGTTAGTACCGACAGCGCCGCATACAGCATGAATATGCAATGCCTCAGCTCCGATGAGGAGGGAGGTATTTATGGCATCACGCCTTTCGATGATATCGACCAGATTATCCGCGAAGGGAATCGTATAGGAATTGTCATGGCGATGGAGCACGGAAGTTTCAGCGTTGTAAGATTTTCACTGCAGGGGTCCAATGCAGCAATGGACGACATGCTGGAAAATTTCCTCGTCGCACGAAAAGCGCGAAGTGCTAGGGAGCGCAGAGTGTCTGGAGATCAGTTTCTCTGATTGGCACTCAGAAAGGCCTAGCCATGTCCCAGTAGCGCTGGGTGCTTCGGCAGCTCTGAAAAGTCTTATCACTGAAATCGGTCTGGGGTGGGCGGGCCGTTTCGGCTTTGGTCGAGCCAGTGCCGGTCGTGGGTTTTCAGTTGGCGAAAGCGGTGCCACTTACCACCTTCACTATCGCTGTTGGCCTACACTTCAGCCCCCATGAACCTCACCTGTAAACCTGCTAATCTCAAGCGCTGATATCGACGCCACTCACGGCGCCGATTGTCTGTTTTTTGGGCGGGGTTCCCTCGGTATCGCTGCCAATAGTGATAAGGAAGACCCATGACCACGACGCTGCACAAGCGCGACCTGCTGGAGTTGCTGGAACGCAAGACCCTGCGCAAGATCGTCGATCACTTCGAGCTGCCCCGGCGCGCCAATGCTGCCGAGCCCACGTTGATCAAGACGTTGACACGCAAGTACAGCATCAAGGTGAGCGATCTGCTGCCCTTTCTCAGCCGGCCGGAGTTGAAGGCGGTGTGCGAGGCGGCCGCTATCGGAGGCCATGGCAAGAAGGCGGAATTGCGGTACCGGCTGCAGGTGTACTTCGGTATCACCAAGGCCCCAGCCAGGGGTGCCGACAAAGAACGACAACAAGCACCGCCCACACCCGGTGGCGCGGAAAAGCAAAAGCAAGCGAAACGAACAATGAGCAGTAAGAAGAAAGCCGCTGAAGCCAAAGAAGAGCAGACGCTCGCCAAGATTGAAAGAACCCTCTGGGCCGCCGCCGACAAGCTGCGCGCCAACATGGATGCCGCCGAGTATAAACACGTGGTATTGGGGCTGATCTTCCTCAAGTACATCTCCGACAGCTTCGACGAATTCCGCAGCCAGCTCACCGCCCGTATCCAGGACCCCCAAGACGAGCTCTACTGGGAGGACGCCAGCGACGAGGATGTCGCCGGTGAACTGGAGGACCGCGATCACTACCTGGCCGCCAACGTCTTCTGGGTACCCGCAGAGGCCCGCTGGGGCAGTATCCAGGCCAAAGCGCGCGAGGCGGATATCGGCCGCACCATCGACAATGCCATGGCCGCGATCGAGAAGGAGAATCCGCGCCTCAAGGGTATTCTCAACCGCGAGTACGGCCGCGAGCGCATGAAGCAGGTGCGGTTGGGCGAACTGATCGACCTGATCGCCACCATCGGCTTCAACGACACCGAACACCGCGCCAAGGACGTGCTCGGCCATGTGTACGAATACTTCCTCGGCCAGTTTGCCAGCGCCGAGGGCAAGAAGGGCGGCCAGTTCTATACGCCGAAATCCATCGTCAGCCTGATCGTCGAAATGCTGGAGCCCTACCAGGGGCGCGTATACGACCCGGCTATGGGCTCCGGTGGCTTCTTCGTATCCTCGGAAAAGTTTATCGAATCCCACGGCGGCCGCATCGGTGATATCTCTATTTACGGTCAGGAATCCAACCCCACCACCTGGCGGCTGGCGGCGATGAACATGGCCACCCGCGGGATGGACT